>JBIOVW010000720.1:0-4760 GCA_044867945.1 Nakamurella sp.
ACGGATGCGCGGGGTGTTTCCGCGTCGGGTCACCCGGCAAGAACTGTCCGACGGAACAGGTGTCGAACCCGCTCCGGTGCTGGTTCAGGAGTTCGTCGAAAGTGAGCGGGAGCTGCGGGTGCATGTCGTCGGTGACCGATTCTTCGGCTACGCCATCACCCGGCCGACACCGGACGCGCCCTGGACCGACCCTGATTCCGTTGTCGTGGAGCCGATCCCGGTCTCCGCGCGGCTGAGCGAGCAGCTGACCTCGGTCGCACGCGCCTTCGGTCTCGACGTCGCCGGGTTCGATCTCCTCGACACGGCCGAGCCGGTCTTCCTGGAGGTGAACCCGGAGGGCAGCTGGCGCTGGGTGGAGACCCGCTGCGGCTCGGTCGCCGTCTCCGAGGCCACCCGTGACCTGATCATCCGTACCTTCGACGAATCGAGCGCCGAATGACCCTCGTCAAATCCGCCGGATGTGCCGTCCTGTTCTGGCAGGACGGAAAGCTGGTGTGGGACGACTACCTTCGTCACGAGCAGTTTGCGCTGACCGCCCGCAGCGAGCGCGTGGTCAGGTGGTTCGCCGACTGGCGCGAGCTGGAGAGCGTGCGCGGGCTTGGCGAGCACGAATACCTGGTCGCCGATCGGCTCCTGGACGCCGGCGTGCTCATCCGTCGTGACTCCCCGCAGGATCTGGCCGAGCGGCGGGTGCTCGCGGAATGGGCGGACTTCGGAACGGCCGCCCGCTACTTCCATTTCGCCGCCCGGACGGACACGTCGTCCCCCTATCTCGACCTCGACGCAGACCGCGAGCGGACGGCTGCTCGAGTACGCGCCGATCCGCCGCCCCCGGTCGCCAAGACCTACCCGGATCATCCCCTCGTTCCGCTGAATGCCGGCCCGGTCACGGACGAACGATGGCCTCGGCCGACGCTTCTGGACGCCGTGAACGCGCGCCGCTCGGCTCGACGATTCTCCGCCGACTCGATCCCGCTGTCCCTGCTCGGGGATCTGCTCCGGCTGACCGCGGGCGTGATGGAGTCGATCGACGACGGCGAGCTCGGGCCCGCGTTGTTCAAGTCCAGCCCCTCGGCGGGGGCCAGGACCCCGGCCGAGATCTACGTCTACGCCGACCGGGTGGCCGGCCTCGACCGCGGCCTGTACCACTACGCGCCGACCCGGGACGGGCTCGAGGCGATCGGTCCTGCCGTGCCGCGGGAGCTGCGGCTGTCGGCCGTCGGCGGGCAGCCGTGGCTCGCCGACGGCGCCGCGCTGCTGATCCACACCGCCGTGATCGAGCGCACCCGATGGCGCTATCGATCGCGTCGCGCCTATCGGGACATCCTGCTCGAGCTCGGGCACGTCAGCCAGACCATGCTGCTGTCCGCCGGCGCGATGGGCCTCGGTGCCGTTTTCGCCACCGCCCTGAAGGACGTCGAGATCGAGCGGTTGATCGGTTGCGACTTCGCCGCGGAGCTGCCGCTCGGTGTGACGTCCATCGGTTTCCCCGCGCCGTGACAACAAGATGGGCACAGTGCGGATAGTGGGCTGGTCGTCGGCGACATCGGCGGCTGACCGATCGATCTCGACGTCGCGTGCGATCCGGCGTCCCGGCCGGCACCGGGCGCGGGTCGCGTCACCGGGACGCGACTTCACTCTGCTGTGCGCCGGCCAGGCCGTGTCCCAACTCGGCAGCCGGGGCTACGGGCTGGCGATCACGCTCTGGACGCTGGCCTCGACCGACTCCCTGGCGGTCGTCGGGTTGGTGTCCACGATGACCCTCGCGGTGGCCGTGCTGGCCAGACTCCCGGCCGGATGGATCGTCGATCGATTCGACCGGCGCGGCGTCATGATCGTGTGCGACGTCGCTTCCGCGCTGGCCGTCGGATCGCTTGCCCTGCTGCCCTTCTGGCTGCCGCAGGTGCTCGGTGTGGCCGGCGTGCTGGCGGCCGGCTGGGCGATTCGCGGCAGCGCCGAGTCGGCGGCGGTCCCGAACCTGGTGCCGGACGTCGCCCTGCCGCGGGCGATCGCGATGCTCACCGGTCGCGGGTATCTGACGGGGATCGTCGGACCCGTTGTGTCCGGGGCGTTGTTCGCGCTCGGACCGCGGTGGCCGTTCGCGGTGGATGCACTGTCCTATCTCGTTGCCGGCCTGTGCGTGTCGATGGTGCGCCGGCCGCTGCGCCGGACGTCGCCGGGGAGGGCGGTGCGCATCGCCACCGCGGCGGGGCTGATGGCCGTTTGGCGGCATCGCTACCTGCGCGCGTCCGCCCTGGTCGCGACGGTCACAGGATTCGCGGTCGGCTGCAGTGGGTTCCTGCTGGTGGTTGTGCTGGAACGGGATGGCGTGGATCCTGCCACCCTCGGTGTCGCCTTCGCCGTCACCTACGCCGGCGGTCTCGGCGGCACCGCGCTCGGCCAGGTCCTCGGACGCCGTTGGGCGGCGCACCGGGTGGTGATGGGTGGGTTGACATCCGGCGCCGTGGCTGCCCTGTTGCACCTTCCGGCCACGGGAGTCGCGGTCTGCCTGGGCTGCACCTTGCTGCTGCTGTCCCATCCGCTCTGGAGCAACCCGCTGGCCGTCGACTGGGCGCGCCTGGTGCCGGACGAGATCAGGGGCCGAGCGGACGCCGCGGTCGGACTTGCGGTGGCCGTTCCGTCGGCGATCGCGCCCGTCGCGGTCGGCTGGATGGTCGAGACCCTGCCGACCGCGGCCGTCGGAGCATGGATCACCGTCCTGATGGGCACAGCTGTTCTGACTGCTCGATTCTCGCTGCGTGCCGGCGCCATCAACTCGGTGTCGAAGGTCGGCGGGTGAGGGTCAAGGCGGCGGGTAGGTCAGTTGTCCGTTCGCGTCGACCGAAGGGGCAGCGCCCCACTGGCCGAGTTCGTGCCGCCGCGGCGCTGCGTCGCCGATCAGATGCCATACCGTCCAGCCCCCGGCGGTGAGGGTGTTCGCGATGAGAATGCGGTGGCAGCGCCACGGCATCGGTTCACCACACATGATCGCGACGCGGTGGGCACTGGCCAGCCCGAGCAGTTGTCCGATGCCCTGCGGTAAAGCGGTCCCAGGGTGTAGTCCGCGTAGTTCTTGAAGCTGGGTTGCCGCCATCCGGCGTTGACGTTCTGGTCCACCTGCTGCCGCCCCCGTCGTCCACCCAGCTCGGGCAGATGGACGTAGTCGATTCCGGCATCGCGCAGCCACCGCTGCATCTCGTCGCGATCGAAGTGTGGGCTTCTACGCGAACCAGGCAGCGCGCGCACGTCGGCCAGCAGGTCGATCCGTTGCTCGTCCAGCGGGCGCAGGAACTCCGATTCCGGGCAGGTCCAGTGCCCGATCGTCCACACATTTCCGCCGGGCAGGTCGCCGACCGTTCGCGAACCAACCGCCGGCGCCTCATCCATCACGGATCAGGTTGAAGCAGAATCGGGCTTGTCGAGTAGCTCTGCCAGCACGGTTGCCTCGCTGATGTCGCTTCGTTTCGCCGCGGTGAGCAGGGTGAGCGGTCCCTGATCAGCCCATTCCCGTAGCCGGGCGAGCGCGGCCGCGCGTTCCGGCTCGTCGAGCTCGGTGCGGTAATGGCGCGCGAATTCCTCGTAGCGTTCGGGATCATGGCCGTACCACTTGCGCAGATCGGTCGAGGGTGCGATCTGCTTGCACCATTCGGCGAGTTCGGCGCGCTGCTTGCTCAGCCCGCGGGGCCAGAGTCGGTCGACGAGCACCCGCCGGCCGTCGTCGGCCTCCGGCGAGTCGTAGACCCGACGAACCTGCACCCGGCGTGCCTGCGCCATGACCGAAGTCCCTCCTCGCCCGGTTCGGGGTGACACGCTGCCCGCACCAACCCAACTATCGCCGCCGACCACGGATCGCGCGTGCCGAGCTGCGCCTACTGGGCGCCCGTGCACACCGCCGCGGCGAGGAACCGGTCCCGGTCGACGATCACTCGGTCGATCTCGCCCGCCGCGACGATCTGCGCGGAGCCGTCGATCGCCTGCACGTCGAAGGTCAGCCGCCTGCCGGCGCTCTCGCGCGGGGTTGCGATGACCTCGACGCTCCCGCCCACCATCGTCGGGCTGCGGTGTTCGATGCGGATCGCGGTGCCGACCGTCGTCTGACCCGGACCGAGGAACGCTGCCGCCGCCCGCACGGTCGCCGCCTCCATCCAGGCGATCAGCCGCGGCGTGCCAAGAACCTGGACGTCACCGCTACCAAGTGCTTGGGCGGTGTCGGTGTCGGTCACCTCGTGACGCATTCGACCACCCTACGACCGCGCGGCAGCAGCAAACATCGACCCGCAGAACCTTGGTGGCGTTGACGGCACGGGCACGTCGGGCCAGGATCGTGACTCTGGGGTCATGCCCTGCTACTGCCCGCAACGCGCGGGTGGGGCCGTTCCATCCGGGAGATCACCGATGACCGTTCGAACCATCCCGTCCCGGGCGCGCCGGGGGCGCAGCCGGGCGACCGCCCTGCTCGTCGCGGCGGCCCTGACCATCCCGGTCACCCCCGTCACCCTCGTGGCCGGCACGACCGCCGCGGCAGCCCAGACGTCTGCGGCATACCGCGACCCGACGCTGCCCGTCGAGCAGCGCGTCCACGACCTGCTGGGCCGGATGACCCTCGAGGAGAAGGTCGGCCAGATGACACAGGCCGAGCGGGCCGCGGCCACCGATGACCCGGAGCTCGTCGGAGAACTCGGCCTGGGCTCGGTGCTGTCGGGCGGTGGTTCCGTGCCGACACCGAACGAGCCTGAGGCGTGGGCCGACATGGTGGACGG
>JBIOVW010000721.1:0-10459 GCA_044867945.1 Nakamurella sp.
GTCTCCGTGCGTGTCGACGCGGCCCCCGAGGTGGAGGTCGAGACGGTCGCCCGCGACGACGCGCGGCTCGGTACCGCCGGCACGCCTGCGGACCGGATCGCCGCCCGGGCCTGGTCGTCGTTCGAGAAGGCCACCGTCTCCAAGATCAGCGAGGACCAGCTGTTCTACCTGATGAGCAGGGGGCTGACCGAGGACGAGGCGATGGCCATGATCGTCCGCGGCTTCGTCGAGCCCATCGCCAGGGAGCTGCCGATGGAGTACGCCCTGGAGCTGAACCGCCTGATCGAACTGCAGATGGAAGGAGCGGTGGGCTGACGTGACCGCCAGCACGCCCGTATTGAGCCAGAGCACCCCTCAGCACGGCCTGACCGAGCACAGCCATGGTGGGCCGGCCGCCCGGATCCGGTCCAAGGGCGTCGATTCGCACCTGCACGGCATCGGTTCCACCGACCCGGATGCGCACCGGCGGCCGACGGCCAAGGACGAGGTGTGGCGGTTCACCCCGCTGCGCCGGATGCGCGGCCTGGACGACGACCGGGTTTTCGACGGCATCGTGGGCGCGCACAACGACCGGACCGTCGAGGGCCCGGCGGGCATCATCGTCCGCCGCGTCACCGGCGAGGAGGCGGCGACGCTCAAGGGCGTCTCCGGCAACCTGCCGACCGACCGGCCCTCGGCCCGGGCCTGGCAGGCCAGCGAAAGCATCCTGCTCATCGACGTACCCGCCGAGACCGAGTTCCGCGAGCCGCTGATCGTCACGTTCGAAGGCGGCACCATCGACCGGGCCTTCGCCGGCCACCTGGTCGTCCGGGTCGGGCACCATGCCAAGGCGCAGGTCGCGATCCTGCACGAGGGCACCCAGCTGCTGTCCGACAACATGGAGATCGTCGTCGGCGACGGCGCCCAGCTGGAGTTCGTCGCGCTGGAGGAGTGGGATTCGCAGGCCGTGCACCTGACGCACCACCACATTCGCGTCGGCCGCGACGCCACCGTGAAGCACACCGCGCTGACCTTCGGCGGCGACCTGGTGCGGGTGGTCGCCGATGTCGTCTACGACGGCCCGGGCGGCAGCGTCGAACTCAACGGGTTGTACTTCGCCGACGCCGGCCAACACCTGGAGCACCGGCTGTTCGTCGACCACGCGGTGCCGCACTGCACCTCGCGTGCGCTGTACAAGGGCGCGCTGCAGGGAAACAAGGCGCACACCGTCTGGGTGGGCGACGTGCTGATCAGGCGCGCGGCCGAGGGCACCGACACCTACGAGATGAACCGGAACCTGGTGCTGACCGACGGCGCCCGCGCCGACTCGGTGCCCAACCTGGAGATCGAGACGGGCGAGATCGTCGGCGCCGGGCATGCCAGCGCCACCGGCAGGTTCGACGACGAGCAGTTGTTCTACCTGCTGTCCCGTGGTATCCCGGCCGAGGTGGCCAAGCGGCTGGTGGTGCGCGGCTTCTTCGGCGAGGTGCTGCTGCGGATCGGCATCGAATCGGTGCGCGCGCGGACCGCGGAGATCATCGAGCGCGAGCTCGCCATCGCAGGCATCTAGGCCGTCGACCCCTTCACCCTCGAAACATTCACAGGAGATAGAACTTTCATGGCAACGTTGGACATCCGCGACCTGCACGTCTCGGTCCTGACCGAGGAGGGACCGGTCGAGATCCTGCGCGGGGTCGACCTTTCCGTCTCCTCGAACGAGACGCACGCGATCATGGGGCCCAACGGCTCCGGCAAGTCGACCCTGGCCTACTCGCTGGCCGGTCACCCCAAGTACCACGTCACCTCCGGCACGGTCACCCTGGACGGGGAGGACGTGCTCGCGATGACCGTCGACCAACGCGCGCGAGCGGGGCTGTTCCTGGCCATGCAGTACCCGGTCGAGGTGCCCGGCGTGTCCACCTCCAATTTCCTGCGTACCGCGGCCACCGCCGTGCGCGGTGAGGCCCCGCCGGTGCGCAAGTGGGTCAAGGAGGTCAAGACCGCGATGAAGGACCTGGACATCGATCCGGACTTCGCCGAACGGTCTGTGAACGAGGGGTTCTCCGGCGGGGAGAAGAAGCGTCACGAGATCCTGCAGCTCACCCTGCTCAAGCCGAGGATCGCGATCCTGGACGAGACCGACTCCGGCCTGGACGTCGATGCGCTGCGGGTGGTCGCCGAGGGCGTCAACCGCTTCAAGGCCACCTCGGCCGAAAACGCTGAGGGTGCCGGCGTGCTGCTGATCACCCACTACACCCGGATCCTGCGGTACATCCATCCGGACCGGGTGCACGTGTTCGCCGGCGGCCGGATCGTCGAGTCCGGTGGACCGGAGCTGGCCGACGAACTGGAGGAGAACGGCTACGTCCGGTTCACCGACACGGTCGGCTCCGGCGCGGTCTGACGATTCGGCTCGACGGAAGGGTGACGCAGATGGCGCAGGAGGTGATGACCATGCCCACCGGTGATGCGGGCCCGGCGGGCTTCGATCGCCTGTCGGTGGCCGACATCGACCGGATCCGCGCCGACTTCCCGATCCTCGAACGGACCGTTCGGGACGGAAAGCCCTTGGTGTACCTGGATTCCGGCGCGACGTCGCAGCGGCCGGTGTGCGTCGTGGATGCCGAGCAGGAGTACGTGACCGGGCACAACGCCGCGGTGCACCGGGGCGCGCACCAGCTGGCCGAGGAGGCGACCGACTTCTACGAGTCGGCGCGGGCGCGGATCGGCGCGTTCATCGGTGCGCCGCGCAGCGACGAGGTGATCTTCACCAAGAACGCCACCGAATCACTGAACCTGGTGGCCTACTCGCTGGGCAACGCCACCTACTCCGACGAATCGGCGGCCGCGCGATTCCGGTTGGGTCCGGGCGACCAGGTCGTGGTCACCGAGATGGAGCATCACGCCAACCTGGTGCCGTGGCAGGAACTCTGCCGCCGCACCGGGGCCACGCTGCGCTGGTTCTCGGTGACCGACGACTTCCGTCTCGACCTGTCGAACCTGAACGCGGTGATCACCCCCCGGACGAAGGTGGTCGCGTTCACCCACCAGTCGAACGTGCTCGGCACGGTCAATCCGGTGGACGTGCTGGTCGCCGCCGCGCAGCGGGTCGGCGCGCTGACCGTGTTGGACGCCTGCCAGTCGGTGCCTCATCAGCCGGTCGACGTGGCCGCGCTGGACGTGGACTTCGCCGCGTTCTCCGGGCACAAGATGTTCGGGCCCAGCGGGGTCGGCGTGCTCTACGGACGCTACGAGCTGCTCGCCGCGATGCCGCCGTTCCTGACCGGCGGCTCGATGATCGAACAAGTCTTCATCGACCACTCCACGTACGCCGCGCCGCCGGCCCGATTCGAGGCCGGGGTGCCGATGACCTCGCAGGCCGTCGGGCTCGGCGCGGCCGTCGACTACCTGCGGCACATCGGCATGAAGGTCGTCGCCGATCACGAGGCGCAGCTGACCGGCTATGCGCTGCAGGAACTCTCCGCCATCGACGGGGTGCGGATCATCGGTCCGACGAGCACCGTTGACCGCGGGGGAGCGGTGTCGTTCGTGGTCGACGGGGTGCACGCGCACGACGTCGGGCAGATCCTGGACGACGCCGGGGTGCAGGTGCGGGTCGGGCACCACTGCGCCTGGCCGTTGCACCGCCGGTTCCGCATCGCGGCCACCGTGCGGGCGTCGTTCGCGCTGTACAACACACCCGCCGAGGTGGACGCCCTGGTCGCGGGTGTGCGGTCCGCGCAGGACTTCTTCGGGGTGAGCTGACCCATGCAGATGGAAAAGCTGTACCAGGAAATCATTCTGGATCACTATCGGACCCCGCACCACTACGGATTGCGGGAGCCGTTCGAGGCGCAGGTGCACCACGTCAACCCCACCTGCGGGGACGAGGTCACCCTGCGGGTTCACCTCGCCGGCGCCGGCGGCGATCCGGTGGTGGCCGACATCTCCTACGAGGCGCTGGGCTGCTCCATCTCCCAGGCGTCCACGTCGGTGCTGACCGACCTGGCGATCGGCCGTCCGCTGCCCGAGGTGTTCGACGTGCTGGAGGAGTTCACCACCATGGTGACCGGCCGGGGCACCGTGGACGGCGACGAGGACGTCATCGGCGACGGCATCGCGTTCGCCGGTGTCGCCAAGTACCCGGCCCGGGTCAAGTGCGCGCTGCTGGGCTGGATGGCGTTCAAGGACGCAGTGGCCCAGAGCGTCGATGCGCAGTCGGACACGGTCACCGCCGCGAAGGAGGCATGAGCATGACGAGCAGCACCGAGGACCTGAGCACCGGGCGGGAGGGCCGGGGCGCCGCCGATCTGGACGCGCAAGCCGCCCCGGCGTCGGCCGGTCCGGTCGACACCCAGGTGATCGAGGACATCGAGGAGGCGCTCAAGGACGTCGTGGACCCCGAATTGGGTATCAACATCGTGGATCTCGGCCTGGTGTACGACCTGACGGTCGACCGGGACAACGTCGCGATCATCGACATGACGCTGACCAGCGCAGCGTGCCCGCTCACCGACATGATCGAGGACCAGGTCGCCGCCGCGCTCACCGGCCCGGACGCCGGTCTGGTCGACGACTTCCGGATCAACTGGGTGTGGCTGCCGCCGTGGGGTCCTGAGCGGATCACCGAGGACGGTCGGGACCAGATGCGGGCGCTGGGCTTCAACATCTGAACACTGCTCGCCGCAGGGGCTTGACCGGCTCCGCTGGCCGCGGTATTACCAACTCACCGGACCGGAGAGGCGCGGTGAGCGGGCGGTGACGTCCCCGTCACCCGGCCGCAAGAGACCGTCACGTGGATCGGCTACGTTCTGGTCATCTGTGCGCCGACCCCCGGCCACCCTCGTGACCCCCGGAGAGCACCGATGCCGCCGCCCGCGCCGCCGCAGGACACCCCGCGTCCGGAGGAGGACTCCCACGAGGCCCCCCGAGAGACCGCGGACCCGGTCGGGCGCCCCGAACCGGTCGTCGGATTCGATCCGGAGGAACTTGTCGGGTTCCGGATCGGTGTCACCGCGCACCGACGCTCGGCCGACCTGATCGCCGCCCTGGAACGCCGGGGTGCCGAGATCCTGCATGCCCCGACACTGCGCATCGTCCCGGCCGAGCAGGACGACCGGCTGATCGCGGCCACCGCCGCGGTCATCCGGGCCGTTCCGGACCTCGTGCTCGTGACGACTGGCTACGGGCTGCGCGGCTGGTTGGAGTCGGCCGACGCCGCCGGGCAGGGACCGGACCTGCTGGACGTGCTGTCCCGGGCGCGGATCCTGGTGCGCGGCCCCAAGGCCCGCGGCGCCGTGCGGGCGAACGGGCTGCTGGACGACGGGATGAGCGCCGAGGAGACCACCGAGTCCCTTGTCGACCAGGTGCTCGCCGAAGGCGCGACCGGCCGGACCATTGCCATCCAGCTGCACGGATTCGTCGATGAGGAACAGCTCGACCGGCTGCGCGCGGCAGGCGCGTCGGTGATCACCGTGGCGCCGTACCTGTGGACCGGGCCGGAGGAGCCGCAGCGGGTGGTGCGGCTGCTGGACGCGATTGCCGGCCGCACCCTGGATGCGGTGACGTTCACCAGCGCGCCGGCGGCGGAGGCAATGCTCGCCGCGGCCCGCGAACGAGGTCAGTTCGATGCGGTGGTGGCCGCCATGCGCGCCGACGTGGTGCCGTTCGCGGTCGGACCGGTGACAGCGGCGCCGCTGCATGCGGTTGGCGTTGATGCGGTTCACCCCGACAGGTACCGGCTCGGCGCCCTGGTCCGCACGCTGTGCGAATACCTTGTCGAGCACCAGGTCCGGCGGGTGCCCACCCGGCACGGCGTGCTGGAGATCCGCGGACGCAGCGCCGTGCTTGGCGGTCAGCGGGTCACCCTGTCCCCGACGTCGGTGGCGGTGCTCCGGCTGCTCGCCGACGCCGGGGGCGCGGTCGTGCCGAAGGCTCGGCTGCAGGAGGTGCTGGCCGATTCCGAGGACGACCATGCGTTGGAGGTTGCGATAGCCCGGCTCCGGCAGGTACTGCCGCATCGCGCACTCATCGCGACGGTGATCAAGCGTGGGTACCGTCTGGACGTCTGATCGCGACCAGCGCCCAGGCCGCACCGCGCTGATCAAAGATCCACCGAACCGGACGAATCCGGCGCGAAAGTGGTTGTTGGATCAGCGCGGGTCCCCGGGCCGGTGCTGGACCGCGCACAGAGGACCAACGGTCACCTTTGGTTTCGACTGATCAGCGCGCCAGGTCAACCGGCTCCCGGCCCGCGGATTGAACCATTCCGCGCGCCCCGTCGTACCTGAAAGGACGGTCTTGTTCGGTGGTGGCGGTAGGCGGCGGGTCCACCACCACCGCCTGGCCATCGACCCGCCGACAACCGAGTAGCTCGCGGCTGTGCCGCGCCGGCGATGGGAGCGATTCCACCAATCGGCTGATCTTGCCCGTCCCCGCGCGCGCCAGCCCTGCGGACGGTGCTAGTTTCCGACCACCCAAGGTGATCGTTACGTCTCGGAGCGTGATCACGGTCTCCGCTGGCCAGTCGTTGCGCACCGCACGAGAGGACACAGATGTCCCAGCGCTTCAAGTCCCTTGCCGTTCGGGTCTGCACGGTCGTCACCGTGCTCGTCGCCGGTGGGGTGGTGGTCGGCACACCGGGCGCCGCGGCGGCAGACCCCGACTGGCAGAACGTGTTTCGGGACGACTTCACCGGCAGCGGACGGCCGGACCCGAACAAGTGGATCCTGACGCTGGGCACCTCCTACCCGGGCGGGCCGGCCAACTTCGGCACCGGCGAGATCGAGACGATGACCGATCGACCGGAAAACGTCGACGTCCGCAACGGCAACCTGTACATCACTCCGCAGCGGGATACGGCCGGGCAATGGACGTCGGCCCGGGTGGAAACCGCCGCAGCGAACTACAAGCCGCCGGCCGGCGGCTTGATGCGGGTCGAGAGTCGTTTGCAGATGCCCAATGTCACCGGGTCCGAGGCGTTGGGCTACTGGCCGGCGTTCTGGATGCTGGGCGGCCCGTACCGGGCGGACCGGTGGTCGTGGCCGGCCGTCGGCGAGTTCGACATCATGGAGAACGTCAACGGCTACAACTGGACCTACAACGTGCTGCACTGCGGCACCTGGGGCGGTCCGTGCAGCGAACCGGACGGCATCAACAACGGTGTGAACAACGCGGGCGCCCCGTGCGAGGTCACCACCTGCCAGAGCGGCTTTCACACCTACGCCATCGAATGGGATCGAAGCGGCGCGGTCGACCAATTGCGCTGGTACCTCGACGGGGCGTTGACCTTCACCGTCAACGCAGATCAGGTGCCGGCGGAGACGTGGGCGAACCTGGCCGACCACCAGGGCTATTTCATCATCCTGAACGTCGCTATGGGCGGGGCGTTCCCGAACAAGGCCGGTATGGGCGGCGGGCCGACCGCCGCCACCCGGCCCGGGGTGCCGATGGTCGTCGATTACGTCGACGTCAAGTACGCGGCCGGGTCGGGCACGCCGCCCACCACCACGACGGCACCGACCACACCGAATCCGACCTCGACGACCAGCACCCCGACGACGACCTCGACGACAACCCAGCCGACCGACGGCGGGACCGCGGCCCCGTCCAACCTGCGGGTCACCGGGTCCACGTCGAGCACACTGACCCTCACCTGGGACGGCTCCGCCGGCGGCAGCTACGAGGTGCTGCGCTCGGGGATCCCGATCGCCGCCGTGACCGGCACGTCGTTCACCGACGCCGGTCTGCTGCCGAACACGCCGTACGTGTACTCGATCCGTGGTGCCGGGGTGACCACGCCGGAGCTGTCCACCAGTCTCGATGGCGCGGCGACGCCGGCCCCGACCACCGCCCTCCCGCCAACCACAACGTCACCGCCGGCCGCGGGCACCCCGACGAACCTGCAGGTCACCGGCACCACCGGCAGCACGATCACCCTCGGCTGGGACGGACCGGCCGGCGCGAGCTACGAGGTGCTGCGGTCGGGGATCCGGATCGCCACGGTGACCGACACCTCGTTCACCGACATCGGCCTGTTCCCGAACACGCCGTACCTGTATTCGATCCGCGGCAACGGGACGACCACGCCGGAGATCACCGCCCGCATCAGGTAGCAAGGGTGGCCGCGGAGCTTCGGCCCGGCACGGCGGCCGCAGAACATCCGGTCGCCACACGCGACCGACGCCCCGCCGCGAGGACGGGGTAGGTTCCCGGTATGGATCCGCGCCTGGCCCGCCGGTGTGTGGAGACCCCGGAGCAGCCGGCCGAGGACATCCGCGCGGCGACCGACGGCGCGTTCCGCGACGACCTCGAGCGGATCCGGTTCTCCCCGTACTTTTCCCGGCTCGCCGCCGTCACCCAGGTGATCTCCCAGGGCGCGGCCGGCCAGGTCGTGCACAACCGACTCACCCACACCGTCAAGGTCACCTCGGTGGCCCGGGCGATCGCGGTGAGCCTGCGTAACGGTCCCTACGCCCAACTGGCCGAGGAACTCGGGGGGTGCGACGAGGTGGTGGTACAGGCCGCGGCCAGCGCGCACGACCTCGGTCACCCACCGTTCGGGCATCTGGGCGAACGGATACTGGACCGGATCGCCCGGTCCCGGTTCGGCCTGGCCGACGGCTTCGAGGGCAACGCGCAGACGTTCCGCATCCTCACCGAACTCGATGTGCACGGGGAGTCCGGCGAGGGCCTGAACCTGACCGCGGCGGTCCGCGCCGCCGTCCTGAAGTATCCGTGGGCGCGACAACACCACCCCGACCCGCACCCCAGCACCCTGGCGCAGCCGCCGCGCGGCGGCGGACCGGGGGAGGAGGGCGCGGGCTCGGCCAAGTATTCCGCCTACCTTCCGGACGTCGCCGAGATGCAGGAGGTGCTGGCCGCGTACCCCAAGATCGGCCCGCTGCGGCAGACCGTCGAGTGCTCGGTGATGGACGCCGCCGACGACATCGCCTACTCCCTGCACGATCTGGACGACTTCCACCGGGCCGGGGTGCTTCAGCACGCGTCCGTCGCCGCCGAGTTCCGCAGTTGGCTGCGCCGGCGGGCGGCGCTCACCGGGCGCACCCTGTCGGCGCAGGACCGGCGCCCGGGCATCGCCCTGGAGCGGCTGCGGCGCCGGCTCCGCGACCGGGACGAGTGGATCTTCGACGACGAGGCGTTCGCCGTCGCGGTCGGCCGGGTTGCCACCGACCTGCTCGACGGACTGCTGGCGGTCCCGTTCGACTCGTCCATCGCCGCGGAACGTGCCATCGGCACCTTCACCCGGACCTGGATCGCCCATCTGGAGGAGTCGGTGGAGATGTCCGCCGACCCGCCGATCCGCGCCGGCCACGTCAGCCTCGGTCGGCAGGCCTGGCACGAGGTCGCCGTCCTGAAGTTCGTGCATCAGCGGTTCGTGCTCGACCGGCCCGACCTGGCGCTGTTCCAGCGCGGGCAGGCCCAGTCGTTGACCTCGCTGGTCGCCGATCTGGAGTCGTGGCTGACCGACCCGATCGACTCCGGCCGGGCGCCGCGCCGGCTGGTCGACCTGGTCGAACTGGCGACCGCCGGCTACCGACGGGTCGCGCGGGAGGACCCGGAACTGCTGGTCGGGCCGACCGGGGAACCGATGAACGGTCCCGAGGACATCGTTCGGCTCGGTCGCGGCCGCGGCATCATCGACTACGTCGCCTCGTTGACCGACGACCGGGCCGGCGCGGCCGCCCGAACTCTGTCCGGCATCACCGGTCAGCTGTTCGAGGCCGGATCCGGGTTGTGACCCGGCGCCGGACGGTGGCCGGCGGCGGCGTCGAAGTCGAGGTGCCGCCGGCGCGGCTGGTCGGCTGGGTGAACCGGTTCGGCGCGCGCAACGGCGGGCTGGCCGACCTGTCCACCGACGGCGCGACCGTGCGAATCCGCAGCGGTGACGGCACTCTCGCCCGGATCGAGGTGCCGTTCGGACCGATGGAGGTAGGTGACCGCGATCCGGTCGAGGCTCTGCTCGACCACCTGCGCCGGCTCGGCCGGCTGGGTCTGATCCTGGTCCGCGGAGGCGCGCACTCCGTCGGGATCGCGTTGAACGGCGTCGTGCTCCGATCGTCCACCGACCGGGCCTACCTGCAGGGCCGCACCGCGGCCGGCGGCTGGTCCCAGCAGCGGTTCGCCCGGCGGCGGGGCAACCAACGCACGGCCTCGCTGGCCGATGCCGCCGACGCCGCCGCCCGGGTTCTGGCGGGGCCGGACCCCGAGCCGTTGTCCGGGCTGGTGCTGGGTGGGGACCGGCAGGCCCTGGTCGAGGTGCTGGCGGACCCGCGTCTGAACTCCCTCGCCGCCCTTTCGACTCGCACGTTCGCCGACGTCCGCGAACCCCGACGGGAGGTTCTCGACGAGGTCGCCGCCCGCAGCCTGAGCGTGCCGATCGTCGTCACCGCCCCGAGCCCGTGATATTCAGACGGGCAGCACGTCAGGCCCCTGCGGCGAGCAGTGGCAAGCAGTGCCC
>JBIOVW010000722.1:0-6595 GCA_044867945.1 Nakamurella sp.
TACCCTCGACTGGGGCGGATCAGTAGTTAGCGGGGGGAAATGACGTGTGGGAAAGCGTGGGGGTTGCGCGCTGCCCGAAATGTCCACCGCGGTACAGGAGGATGACGTTGCAGGTCGTCTGGGGGGCCCGGACGGATCGGGGTCGTGTCCGAAAACTCAATGAGGATGCGTATCTGACCGAACCACCCGTTTTCCTGGTGGCCGACGGCATGGGCGGATATCAATCCGGCGAAAGCGCCAGCGCCGCCGTCGTGGACGAGTTTCGGGCCGCGACCGGCGACGGTGCGATTGTGGTGAGTCCCGAATGGATCACCGATTGCCTGGGTCGGGCCAATTCCAAGATCCGCAGCGGCGCCGGTGGCGGAACCACCGCGGTCGGTGCGGCACTGGTGGAACGCGACGGCCGGCCGTACTGGCTCATCTTCAACATCGGCGACTCCCGGGTCTACCTGTCCAACGGGCCCGACGTCCGGCAGATCAGCGTGGACCACTCCGTGGTGCAGGAACTCGTCGACGCCGGTCGCCTGGCGCCGGAGAATGCCCGCCGGCACCCCGAGCGGCACATCGTGACGAAGGCCATCGGCACCCCCGCCGCGCCGCGGCCCGATTTCTGGCTGGTTCCTCGCGAGCGGGGCGACCGCCTGCTGTTGTGCTCGGACGGGGTCAGCAGCGAACTCGACGACGACGTCATCGGTGATGTGCTGCTCCGACCCGAACCGGCGCAGCACACCGCAGACGCCCTCACCACGCTGGCGTTGCGCGCCGGCGGTCGGGACAACATCACCTGTGTCGTGGTCGACGTGCTGCCCGCCGACCCGTCGACGGCCGGCCCCGAGGCCGACCGGGACGAGACGCGACCTCGGCCCCGGTCCGACGGATCTTCGGGTACGGCGCGATGAACGTGTGCTATCGGCCCGGCTCCTGGGTGCTGGTCGTGCTCGACAGGGTGTCCTTGCTCACCCCGGACGAGAAGGTCGCCCGGCGCGCCTGGGAGCTGATCGACGGCGGTGCCGGCCCGGCCGAGCTGCTGCACGACCTGGTGCGTGACGGGTTCGCCGGGCTCGGCGAGTTCGGACTCGTCGACGCGGCCGGGCCGGGCGTGCGGGTGCTGGTGCGCGGCGGCGTGCGCGCGGACGTCGACACCGGCGGGACCGCCACCACCTGGACCGGCGCCGGGGTGAGCACCTGGGCCGAACGCAGCTTCGAGCAGGTGACCGGCGTGCGGGTGCTGGCCGGCCCGCCTGCCGAGGAGCCCGGCGAATCCCTTCCACTGCGCGCCGGAGCGGCGCGTTGCGGCGGGTTCGAGTACCGGCCGGGGGCCGCCCCGCCGGTCCCGGTCGCCATGCTCGTCGAGGTCGACCCGGTAGTCGAGGTCGACCCGGTAGTCGAGGTCGACCCGGTAGTCGAGGTTGACCCGGTTGTCGAGGTCGACCCGGTGATCGCGGCCGTCCCGCCGGCGGAGCCGAAGCGCCCGGAACCGGAGCCGGAGCACCCGGAGCCGGAGCACCAGGAGCCGGAGCACTCGGAGCAGCCGCAACCGACGCCCCGCCCGGCGCCGGCCGAGCCCACCGCCGCCCCGGACCTGGCGCAGACCCGCACCGACGACCCGGAGGACGGGTTCGACCACCTGTTCGAGTCGACCATCATGCGCAGCGTCGAGGATGCGGCGATCCGGGAGGTCGTCGAGGACGTGCCCGAGGCCGCGGTGCTGATCGGGGAGTTGATCGGGGAGCCGAACGAGGCGGACAGCAATGAGCTGGGCGATCACGACGGCCACACCATCACCTCCGGCGACCTGGACGCCGTGCGCGAACAGACGCCGAACACCGATCCCGTGCCCGCCGCGTCGGTCACGGTGCCGGCGACGGCCCGGCTGGAGCTGTCCACCGGCGACGTGGTCGGCCTCGACCGGGACGTGGTGATCGGCCGGCGCCCCCAGGTGGACCGGGTGCAGGGCGGTCAGCTACCCACCGTGGTCACCGTGCCGAGCCCGCAGCAGGACGTCTCCCGCACGCACCTGCGGATCGAACGATCCGATGCATCGGTGCTGGCCACCGACCTGCACTCGATGAACGGCACCGTCCTCATCGGCGCCGACGGCACCAGCCGCACCCTGGACGGCGGCACCGCCCAGCCGCTCGGAGACGGCGACACCCTGGACATCGGCGACGGCGTCACCCTGACCCTACGGCTGACGTGATGGCCCGGCCGCCCGCGCCGGCGCCCGAACTGCCCGGCTACACCGTGATCCGCCACCTCGGGGGTGGCGGCTTCGCCGACGTCTACCTCTACCGCCAGGTCAGCCTGGACCGCGAGGTCGCTATCAAGGTGCTGCTGGCCTCCGACCCGTCGCCGGCGGCCCGCGCCAGGTTCGAGACCGAGGGTGCGGTGATGGCCCGGCTGTCCGAGGAACACCGCAACATCGTGCCGGTCTACGACGCCGCGATCTGCGCCGACGGCCGCCCGTACCTGGTCATGCAGTACTGCCCGAGGCCGGATCTGGCCAAGCGGTACAAGTCCGGTTCGTTCGCCGTCGCCGAGGTGCTGTCCACCGGGGTGCAGCTGGCCGGCGCGGTGGAGTCCGCGCACCGCCAGGGCATCCTGCACCGGGACATCAAGCCGGCCAACGTGCTCACCACCCGGTCCGGCCGGCCGGCGCTGACCGACTTCGGCATCGCGGTCACTTCTGCCTCCAAGGACGACCCGGACGCGGTCGGGGTGTCCATCCCGTGGAGCCCGCCCGAGCTGCTGACGGACGAACCCGTCGGCGACGTCCGCTCCGACGTCTACTCGCTGGCCGCCACCCTCTACACGTTGCTGGCCCGCCGGTCGCCGCTGGCGCCCCAGGGTCGGCCGGCCACCCAGGCCGACCTGCTCTCCCGCATCCCGCGGATCCCGGCGCCGCCCACCGGTCGGGCCGACACCCCGCGGTCGCTGGAACGGCTGCTGTCCCGCGGCCTGGCCAAGGATCCGGCGCTCCGGTTCCCCACGGCCGAGCAGCTGGCCCGTGCGCTGCAGCAGGTTCAGCACGAGATCGGCGAGCCCGTCACCGATTTCGAGTTCCTGGCGGCCGATCCCGGCACCGAACTGGCCCACCTGTCGCCGGACGACGCCGACCACACCAGGGTGCGGCCGATCGTCATCCAGGCCCAGGGAGCCAGGGCGGACCAGGACGGGGCGACCAGGATGCGGGGAACGGGAAGCCTCGCGTCGACCGAGCGGACCACCCCGCGGGATGCGGACGCCGGTGAGCACACCGTGCTGCGCGGTCGGCCGACCGCGGGCACCTACCTGGACGGGCCCGCCCCGGCCGTCCCGCCGGCGGACGACACGGTGGTCCCGGCCCGCCCCACCCCGGCCGAGCCGGCGGCCGGGCCGGAGCGCCCGGGACCGGGCGGGCGGACGCTGCGGCCGGTGCCGCTGCTGGTCGGCGCCGGCGTGCTGGCACTGGCCGGCGCCCTGACCTGGATCGTGCTCGGCCGGGGCACCGACGCACCGCCGATCGACGCCGGAACCGCGACGTCGGCCACCGTGACCTCCGATCCGGCGCTGGCCGTCGTCGACGTCGTCCCGCAACCCGCCGGCCTGACCGGAGCCGTCACCCCGGACGGCGTCGCGTTCACCTGGACCAATCCGGACCCGCAGCCCGGCGACAGCTACGACTGGCAGCGAACCGGTACCGGGGCGGACGAACCGGTGAACCGGGTGACGGAGGCGACGCTGACCATCGAGGGGGCGCGGCAGGCCTGCATCGAGGTCGTCATCGTCCGGGACAACGGCAGTTCATCGGTGCGGCCGGCCGATGCGTGTGTGGGGGAGTGAGGACAGTGTCTGCGACGCAACAGGTTCGGGTCGGGTTCTGCGGTGAGTGGTACACCGCCGACCGGGACGTCGAGTTCGTCATCGGCCGGGAGGGCGACCTGTCCGTGGACGACAATCCCTACCTGCACCGCCGGTTCCTCACCCTGGTCTGGCAGCAGGACCTGTGGTGGCTGGTCAACGTCGGCACCCAACTGTCGGCCACCATCGCGGACAATGCCGGGGCGCTGCAGGCGTGGCTGGCGCCGGGCGGCCGGGTGCCGCTGGTCTTCGCGCACACCACCGTCCTGTTCACCGCCGGTCCCACCACATACGAGATCGAGATCGTCTGCGACGACCCGACGTTCACTCCGAACCAGGACGTGAGCAGCAGCGGCGTCGGCGAGACCACCATCGGCCCGGTCACCCTGACACCCAGCCAGCGGCAGTTGATCGTCGCGCTGGCCGAGCCGCTGCTGCGCCGGGAGGGCACCAGCATGAGCGCGATCCCGTCCTCCAAGGAGGCCGCCGCCCGGCTGGGCTGGGAGCTCACCCGGTTCAACCGCAAGCTGGACAACGTCTGCGACAAGTTCGACCGGCGCGGCGTCCGTGGGCTGCGCGGCGGGCCGGGGCAGCTGGCGTCCAACCGGCGGGCGCGGCTGGTCGAGCACGCGGTGACGGCCAGGGTGGTCACCGCCGCCGATCTGGCCCTGCTCGACGCGCAGCTGGACGAGGCGCAGTCGTGACCCGGCTCCGCGCGCGTTGGCCCTGGTCCACCAGGTCCACGGTGATCGTCACCGTCACCACCCTGCTCACCTCCGTACTGGTCGTGCTGGGCGTGAACGCGCAGGGCTACCCGGTCACCGACGTCAACCTGTCCGCGTCGACGGTGTGGGTGACCAACGAGGCCAAGGGGGTCGTCGGCCGGGTGAACCGGCAGATCGACGAGCTGAACTCGGCGGTGAAGGCCAACAAGCCAGGGTTCGACGTGCTGCAGGACGGCGACTCCGTGCTGGTCGTCGACCGGATCAAGAACGAGGTCCGGCCGGTGGATGTCGCGGCCGTCGTGCTGACCAGCCGGATCGGCACCCCGGAGAACGCGTCCGTCGCGTTCGGCGGCGGCACCCTGGCGATCGCCGACCCGGCGTCCGGAAACCTGTGGGCCGGCACCACGGATTCGCTCACCGGGCTGGATCCCGAGTCCACCGAGCCGCTGCTGACCACCGCGGCCGGGGTCCGGGTGACGACCTCGGTGACCGGCACGGTCTTCGCGGTCGCGCCGGGCAGCGACGCGCTGTGGTCGGCACCCATCGGGGACACCGGCGGGCCCGAGGGCTGGACCGCCGACGACGCCGGGAAGCCGGTCGCGCCGGAGCCCGCGCGGCTGACCGGCGGCGCGCTCACCCCGGTCGCCGCGCAGGTGGTCAGCCAGGAGTCGCCGTCCGTCGACATCACCGCGATCGGCGACACCCCGGTGGTGCTGGACCGGGCCACCGGGGAGCTCATCATGCCCGACCGCCGGGTCGGCATTCCGGGCGGCGCCGACGCCGTGCTGCAGCAGCCAGGGCCGGACGCCGACGCCGTGCTGGTGGCCACCGGCGCCGCGCTGCTGCGGGTGCCGCTGGCCGGCGGCGACCCGCAGACCGTCGTCGACGGGCTGTCCGGCACGCCCGGCGCACCGGTCGCGCTGAACGGCTGCGCGCACGGCGCGTGGGCGGCCAAGACCTCGAAGTACGCCGTGGCCTGCGGCACGGACGCCGACAGCAATCCGGCGCGGCTCATCGACGTGCCGAAGGCCGGCGCCGCCGCCCGGTTGGTGTTCCGGGTGAACCGGAACGTGATCGTGCTGAATGACCAGGCCACCGGCCACATCTGGCTGGTCGACGCGGACATGAAGCTGATCAGCAACTGGGACGACGTGCAGCCGCAGGATTCCTCCAGCGACCAGACCTCGCCGGACGGCGACCAGTCCAGCTCCGACCAGCTGACCAACTCCCGCAGCGACTGCGCGGCGACCTCGGCCGACGGCACCGCGCCGCAGGCCGCCGCCGACGAGTTCGGCGTCCGGGCCGGCCGCACCACAGTGCTGCGGGTGCTGGACAACGACTCCTCGGCCGACTGCTCGATGCTCGCGGTCGGCAAGGTCACCCCGCTGCCGGCCGAGAGCGGAAGCGTGACGATCGCCGAGGGCGGGCAGGCGCTGCAGCTGACCGTGCCGGCGTCCGCGACCGGCCCGCTGCCGGCGATCGAATACACCGCCGACGACGGCCTCGGCCGGCAATCCACCGCCAGGGCCACCGTGACCGTGGCCCCGCCGGACGACAGCAGGGCGCCGGTGAAGGTCCGCGACTCGGCCACCATCGTCGAGATCGGCGGGACCGTCGGCTACAACGTGCTGCCCGACTTCCGCTCCCCGGTCGGCGAGGACCTGTCGCTGATCTCGGCGACCGCCACCTCCGACGACTCGGTGACGTTCCAGCCCAACGGCATGATCACCTTCCGGGACACCGGGTCGGCCGGGGCCATCAAGAAGACCGTCGATCTGGTCATCTCCGACGGCACGTCGCAGGTCAACGGCACCCTGACCGTCGACGTCAAGCCGGAGGGGTCGACCAAGCCGGTGCCGGGGCCGGTCGCCGCGTCCGGCGTGATCGGCGAGTCGGTCACCGCCTTCCCGCTGCGCAGCGTGCTCTCCGGGCTGCGCGACGCGGCCAAGGTCACCGCGGTGCAGCCGCTGGTCCCGGCGACCCCCGACAAGCCCGCCACCGCCACGGCCACGCTGAACCCGCTGGACTCG
>JBIOVW010000723.1:0-7700 GCA_044867945.1 Nakamurella sp.
TTCGACGATGTGTTGGGCGTCCTCGAGCGTGGTGGCGAGTGGTAACTCGATGAGCACATCTCGGCCGGCCTGCATGGCGCGGATCGCGACCTCGGCGTGCACCCGGGTGGGCAGGCAGATGTCCACCAGGTCCACGGAACCGTTGGCGATCAGCGCGTCCAGATCGGTCGTGGTGGCGAACCCGAACTGGTCGCTGATCTTCGACAGTTTCTCCGGTGTCCGTCCAAAAACGATCACCTCGTCGACACCGCCGTGTTGGGCGTAGACAGCAGCGTGTGCTTGTCCGAACCCAGTTCCCAAGAGGGCGATCTTCATGACGGCCACCTTTCTCAAACCGGCGACCAGGCATCCGCCGCCGCGGCGGCGCCACCGGTTGAACGCCCTGAGGATAGGTCGGGGGTATGACAGCCCGGCGCGTCGAGACCACGGGCCCACCCCCCCTTGACCAGACTCTTCTCGTTCGCGGCGCCGATCAGTCCGAGGGCCTTGCGCAGGAGCCGTTTCCCTGCGGTATGGGCAGATGATCCGCTGTCGGGGATCGGCCTGCCGAGTCCGGCGCCACGCAATTGTCGACCAGCGGAACAATCTGGCATGGGTCCAAGTTGAGGAAGTCGCTTCAGCTCTCTCGCTGTGTGGGCGGGAGTCCCTCGCAGGCGAGCCATAGCACCGAAAACGCACGGACCTTCAGTCCGATTTGGGTGTGGCTCTCCCGGAATGACGGTGCCGCGCATCCAGTCCACAATCAACCACTATCGATCCGGTGAATGCGAGAACCGCACCAGCAGCTCTCTTTTTCGCTGCTGGTGTGGTTCTCGTCCTCCGGTGCGGCGGCCGTGAGCATCAGCGCGACGACATCGCCGGCCCGCGCGACCACTCCATGCGCCTTGTGGGTCGGTCACCCTCCGCATACCGCCGCAGCCACCGTGAGCGCGCAGGCACTCCCTGAACCCCGGCGGAGAGGAATGCCAATCACCGCCGGTGCCCAGATCACTGAACTTCCTCGGCTCACCGGCCGCATCCCGCTGGGGGATGGCGTCTGAAATGCGATGGTCAGGTCTCCTCCGGGTCCGGGCCGCGGGCGGCGCGGCCGCCGTCGACGGGCAGGACCGTGCCGCTGATGAAGCTCGCCGCGTCCGAGAGCAGGTAGTCAACGGCATCGGCCACCTCTTCGGGGCGGCCGACTCGTCCGAGCGGGTGCAGCGCGGCCATCTGCTGCCGGGTTTCCGCGGCTGCCTCCGGTCCTTCTCGGGCGAGGTGGGTTTCGTACCGCTCGGTGTTGATCGAGCCGAGCGCCACGGCGTTGCACCGGATACCGGCGTGGCCGTAGTCGACGGCGACCGCGCGGGTGAGGCCCTCGATCGCGGCTTTGGCGGTCGCATACGGAAGGGCTCCGCGCACGGCTCGCTGTGCCTGGTGGCTGGACACGTTCACGATGGCACCGCCTGCGTCGGCCGCGAGAAATCTACGCACCGCGGTCGCGCAACCCACCACTGCCGGCGCGAGGTTGGTGATGATGAGGTCGAGAACCTCACCCGAGTCGGCTGAATCCAGCCCCGCGTCGCGGAAGACGGCGGCGTTGTTCACCCAGCCGGACAGCCGGCCCAGGGTGGCGGCGCGGTCTGCGGCTTGCTCGGCGACCGCCGGATCCGCGGCGCTGCCTACCACGGCGTCCAGTTGCTCGCTGTGTTGATGCGTGGCGATCCACGCGGTTGCACCAGCGTCGAGCTCAAGCACCACGACGCCGGAGCCGTCAGCGAGCAGCCGCTCCACGATTGCGCGCCCCACGCCGCGGGCACCACCGGTCACCACGTATGAGCGATCCACGCCGTCGTCCTTCTCGCGATTTGGTCCCATCACATCGGTCGGACGACCGGGGCAGGCGCCGGTCAGCACCGTCCTTCTCCCGAATGATCGACCCGTGGGGGAACATGTGGTGGGTGTACCAGCACGGCGAGGCTCCGGAGCTGGACTGGGACTCCGCAGATGGTGAGACCGACTCGGACTCCGCGGAGTGGTCCGACCCCGACCTCGCGTACATCCATCGGACCGTCCTCGAGGCGATGCCGTCCCTCGGCATGGAAGCCGAGGATGGGCGAGAGCGGCGGTAACTCGGGCGTATGCGCGTCAGGCGATCCCGGTGCCCACTTCTGAGTCGGGATCGAACTCCGATCTGTCCGTGTCCGCGAGAGCCGGGGGTGGGCCGGAGGCCGGTTGCGGGGTCTGCAGCTGCTCCCGCACGTACCGGGCGACGACCTGTACCACCGCGACCGCCGGTACCGCCAGGAACGCGCCGACGATCCCGAACAGCGTGCCGCCCAGCGCGACGACCGCGATCGTCACCGCCGCATGGATGTTCATGGTCTTGCCGACCATGATCGGCTGCATCACGTTGCCCTCCAGCTGCTGGACGACCAGCACGATCGCCAGCACTCCGACCGCGGTCCAGATGCCGTTGGAGACCAGCGCGACGAGCACGGCCACCGACCCGGCCACGAACGCGCCGACGATCGGCACGAACCCGCCGAAGAACGTCAGGACCGCGATCGGCAGCGCGAACGGCACCCCCAGAATCCACACGCCGAGCCCGATGAAGATCCCGTCGATCGCGGCGACCGCCGCCTGCGACCAGACGTACTGCCCGAGGGCCGTCCACACCCGATCGGACAGGGCCGAGAAGTGCCGACCGGCGGTCCGGCCGATCCAGGTCCGCAGCCACGGCACGAACTTCGGGCCGTCCTTGAGGAAGAAGAAGCACAGGACCAGCGCCAGCACCAGGGTGACGATGGCCGACCCGATCGCGCCGAGGCTGCCCAGGACCACGGTGACGATCTGCTGGCTGTTGCTCTGGAGCTGCGCGATGCCCTGGTCCAGCAGCCCGCCGAGCGCGTCCGGGCCCAGGTTGAACGGTGGACCGGCCAGCCAGGTCTGCAGCGTGGTCAGCCCTGCGGTGGCGCGGTCTACCAGCTGACCGGCCTCGGAGGTCACCTGTGGGGCCAGCGCCGCGATGAGCCCGCCCATGATCACCAGCAGGCCCACCAGGGCCAGCAGCGCGGCCAGTGCGTTGGGCAGCCTGCGGCGCATGAAGCGCACCGGCGGCCAGAGGATGGTCGCCAGCAGCAGGCCGAAGAAGATCGGCAGCAGCACGCTCCAGAGCCGACCCAAGACCCAGAACACGGCCACCAGGCCGACCCCGATGATCAGCAGCCGGAGCGTCCAGCGGGAGTACTCGATCACGGCGTGCTGCAGCCGGCGGGCGGACGCGTCGGCCATCGGGCCGGTCGGCCGGGGACCGGCCGGTTCGTCGCCGGGCGACAGGTGATCGGGCGACGCTTCGTCGGCGGTGGACTGCTCCGGCGGCGGTCTGCGTCGTCCGAACATGTTGCCTCCCGTGCGACCGGACATCGGGCGGTCCGGCACCGTCCCATCTTCGCCTGCACGGTCGCCGGCAACCGGGCGGGCATCGTCCATCCGGGGTTCGATGGGCGGGTGCATTCGGTGGAAATCACGCTCGATGACGTCGCCGCCGACGCCGTACGCGCCGACTGGCACCGCCTGATACAGGTCCGGTTACCGAGCGCCGGCCGGCACACCGGCCCGACGAACCGGCCGCACATCACGCTGGCCCTCACCGGCTCGATGACCGAGTCGGAGCGCGGGCAGTTGGCGCAGATCGCGGCGGGGCTGCCGCTGCGGATCACCGTCGGCGCCCTGCTGGTGTTCGGCCGTCGGCAGTACATCCTGTCCCGCCTCGTCGTGCCCAACCGCGAACTGCTTGAGCTGCAGCGACGGGTCATCGCAGCGCTGGACGAGCCGGTGGACCGCCATGGCACCTTCCGGTACGGCGGTTGGACCCCGCACATCACCCTGGCTCGCCGGCTGGGCCCCGACCAGATCGGCGCCGCCATCACCGCCCTCGGCACCGTGCGTGCCGTCGACGGGACCGCCGTGGGTCTGCGGCTATGGGACATCCAGGCTCACCGGGAGGAGCGGCCGACCGTCGGATGAGCGGAAGCCTGCGCGCACCGGGTGGTCGTCCGAGAGAGAATGGAAGGCCGGCGACGGGCGATGGGGTGAGCGTGATCGGAGACCGCGACCCGCCCACCGGCCGGCACCCGGCCGGTAGCGATCGACGGTGGCTGGGTGTCGCCATCCTGGTCGGTCTGGTGGCGCTGACGATCGCCGTTGCCGCCGACCGGAGCCCTGTGGTGGCCGGGCAGGCCGTCGCCGCACCCGTGCCCGGCCCGCCGCAGGCCGGGGACTGCCTGCTCGAGGACCCGTTCGGGGGCACCGACACCTACATCGTCGGGTCGTCGCCGCTACCGTCCCTGCGGACGGCCGGTTGCCGCGGCGACCGCCACGGCGAGGTGGTGTCCGTCGGAACGGGGACGCGTCCGGACGTCGACGGGGTCGACGCGGCCTTCCAGCAGTGTTGGGACTCCGCCGCCGCCTACCTTGGCCTGCCCGAGCCGGCCACCTCGGGGTGGAGCCACTTTCCGATGCTCGCGATGGGGGCGGTCGTCATCGGACCGGACGACCGGCAACGCGCTGCCGGCCAGGACTGGTCGGCCTGCGTGGTACACCTGTCGCCGCTCCCCTGGCCGGGCAGCATCCGGAGTGTCGACCATTCCCTGCGCGATGCCTGGGACCGCGCCGAGGACGGCGGCCTGTTCGCCATCTGCCGGCCCGGCACGAGTCCTTCGGAGTTCGTGAGCTGCCACCAACCGCACGCCTTCGAAATGGTCAGCTCCTGGCCCGGCGACCCCGTGGTGTCCGACGAATCGAACCGGGAGAGCTGTCGGCGCGACGCGGCCGAATGGCTCGGCGCGCCTGCGGCTCTGGACCGCGGTGAACTGACGACGAAGGTCCAGTACTTTCGTTGGGTCGCTGGGTTCGCCGACGTGCAGATCGTCGGACCCGAGCAGGTGAGCGACGACGGAGAGACCGGCGTGGAGTGCGTGCTGACGCCGGCGGACCGCAGCCGACTGTTGATCGGGCCGCTGCGCGGCCTGGGCACCGCGCCGGTGCCGCTCCGCTGACCGGGACCGTTCCGCCCCCGGTGGCCGGCGCCGCCGGTCGACCTATTGTGGTCGGGACATGAGCACTGACCCGGCCCCGGACGCAGAACCGGCGGATCGACTGGGCGACCTGACCATCGTCGACGAACGCCGGCTGCGTCGTCGGCTGCGCAGCGCCCGGCGCATCCAGGACTCGGCCAAACGAGACATGGTGCTGGCCGAGATCGATCAACAGATCTCCGCCGGTGTGGCGCGGCTGCTGCGGCGCGAGGCCGCGGTGCCGCATATCTCCTTCCCCGAGCAGCTGCCGGTCGCCGCCCGGGTGGAGGAGTTGGCCCGCACCATCGCCGCGCATCAGGTGGTGATCGTGGCCGGGGAAACCGGGTCGGGCAAGTCGACCCAGCTGCCCAAGCTGTGCCTGCGGTTGGGCCGCGGGGTGCGCGGCATGATCGGGCACACCCAGCCCCGGCGGATCGCCGCCCGTGCCCTGGCCGAACGCATCGCCGAGGAGACCGGCACGGCGGTGGGCGGTGCGGTCGGCTACTCGATCCGCTTCGGCGACCACACCGGCCCCACCACGCTGGTCAGACTGATGACCGACGGCATCCTGCTCACCGAGATCGGCCGGGACCGGATGCTCTGGGCCTACGACACGATCATCCTCGACGAGGCGCACGAACGAAGTCTGAACATCGACTTCCTGCTCGGCTACCTGCGCAATCTGTTGCCGCAGCGGCCCGACCTCAAGCTGATCATCACCTCTGCGACCATCGATCCCGGCAAGTTCTCCCGGCATTTCGGCGACGCGCCGGTGGTGGAGGTGTCGGGCCGCACCTACCCGGTGGAGATCCGTTACCGGCCCTACGGCCCGGACGCCCAGCCGGATGTGGACGACGCGGATTGGGCACCGTCGCCGGGCTCGGCCGAATCGGCCGACCAGGCGCAGGCGATCACCGCCGCGGTCGACGAGCTGTTGGCCGCCGGTGATGGCGACATCCTGGTTTTCCTGTCCGGGGAGCGGGAGATCACCGACACCACCGAGGTTCTCCGCGGTCACCTGGCGAACCGGCGGGGCGTCGTCGAGGTGTTGCCGCTCTACGGGCGGCTCTCGTCCGCCGACCAGCACAAGGTGTTCTCCGCGCACCGGGGGCGGCGGATCGTGCTCTCCACCAACGTGGCCGAAACCTCGCTGACCGTCCCCGGCATCCGGTACGTCATCGACCCCGGCACCGCCCGCATCTCCCGGTACTCGTCGCGCAGCAAGGTGCAGCGACTGCCCATCGAACCGATCTCCCAGGCCTCCGCCGGTCAACGGGCCGGCCGCTGCGGCCGGGTCGCCAACGGCATCTGCATCAGGCTGTACTCCGAGAAGGACTTCGACGAGCGCCCGGCCTACACCGATCCGGAGATCGCCCGCACCTCACTGGCCTCGGTCATCCTGCAGATGGCCGCCCTGGACCTCGGTGACATCGCCGACTTCCCTTTCCTGGACCCCCCGGACCGCCGCCAGATCACCGACGGCGTCACCGTTCTCACCGAGCTGGGGGCACTGGACCGGTCCGAACCGGAACGGATCAGGCTCACCCCGACCGGTCGGGAAATGTCCGACCTGCCGCTGGACCCACGGCTCGCCCGCATGCTGGTCGAGGGCAACCGGCGCAACTGCCGGCGCGAGATGCTCGTCCTGGCGTCCGCGCTGTCGGTCATCGACGTCCGCGAGTATCCGCTGGACGATCGGGACAAGGCGACCGCGGCCCACGCCCGCTTCGTCGACGGCAACTCCGATTTCACCGCGCTGCTGAGCCTGTGGACGTACCTGGAGGAGCAGGCCAGATCGCTGTCCGGCAATGCGTTCCGTCGGATGTGCCGCCGCGAGTACCTGAACTACCTCCGGATCCGGGAATGGCAGGACCTGCACGCCCAATTGGGCCAGTTGACCGATGGTCGACGCCGCGGGCGCCGGCGGACCGACCGGGATCCGGCGCCGGAACCGTTCCAGCGGCGGGACGCCGACGCGACGCAGGGTGGACGCGGCTCGCTCGCCGTGGACGTCGACACCGAGCGGGTGCACACCGCGCTGCTGTCCGGTCTGCTGTCGCACATCGGGCTGCGCAAGGAGGGGACCCGGGAGTATCAGGGCACCCGCGGCGTCGGCTACGCGATCTGGCCGGGCTCGGCACTGGCCCGCTCCCTGCCGCAGTTGGTGGTGGCCGCCGAACTGGTGGAGACGAGCCGGCTGTGGGCGCGGATCTGCGCCCGGGTCGAACCCGGCTGGGTGGAGCAGGTGGGTGGGGACCTGCTGCGCCGCAGCTACTCCGAACCACGGTGGAACGGCCGGCGGGCGAGTGTCGAGGCGACCGAGAAGGTGATGCTGCTGGGTGTCACCCTGGTCGCCGCCCGCACCGTGCAGTTCGACCGGATCGACCCGGAACTGGCCCGGGAACTGTTCATCCGGCACGCCCTGGTGGAGCGGGACTGGCAGACCCGGCACCGGTTCTTCGCCGAGAACCAGCGCGCGCTGGAGCAGGTGACCGAATGGGAGGAACGGGCCCGCCGTCGGGACATTCTCATCGACGACGACACGATGTTCGGCCTGTACGACGCCCGCATCCCGGCGGAGGTCACCTCCGGCCGGCATTTCGACTCGTGGTGGAAGAAGGCGTCGCGCAGTCAACCCGACCTGCT
>JBIOVW010000724.1:0-13425 GCA_044867945.1 Nakamurella sp.
CCCGCCCCCGGCTGCGAGCCACCGGCGCCGGACTCTGGGTGCGGAACATGCTGGGCGACAAGTTCTTCCCATGGGGTCTGATCATCAGAGTGGCCTATCCGCCGAACGCGCCCTGGGCCCAACTGCAGCTGCCGGACGACGAGATCCATCCCGTCATGGCCATCCAGGCCCTCGACCGTGGACGGGCGGTGCGTGCGCTGGAGGAGGTGCGCCGGCTGCACGACACGTACGCCCCGCCGGAGAGCCGGCCGCATCCGATGGCGGTCACCGTCGACGACGCCGCGTACGCGCGGCCGTTGGGGAGGCTGGAGAAGATCGACCTGGAGAAGGCCGCCGCGCACCGCAGGGACCTGCGGGCCAAGGCCGAGAAGCGGGCTCGCAAGGCAGCCAGGCGGCACCGGTCCGCCTGACCCTGCGTACCCGGTTGCTCACCGCCCGCTGCCGTCAACGCGCGTCGGAATCGGTCCAGAAGAAGGCTGTCCGATTCTCCCCGGCGAAGTTCACACATTCGGCCTACCGTCCCAAGCATCGGCGGTCCCGACGCCGCAACGGGACCGGGAACTGAATCGGTGGTCACCCATGTCTCGGATCGACGTCAACGTGGACGGGATCAGGCGCAGCGACGAGGTGGAGCCCCGCCTGCTGCTCGTCCACTACCTGCGCGAGAAGCTCGGCCTGGTAGGCACTCCCATCGGCTGTGACACCTCCAACTGCGGGACCTGCACGGTCCTGCTGGACGGTCGCAGCGTCAAGTCGTGCAGCGTGCTGGCCGTGCAGGCCGACGGCGCCGCGATCACCACGATCCAGGGTCTGGCCAACGGATCGTGGCACCCGGTGCAGACCGCGTTCAAGGAGTGCCACGGCCTGCAATGCGGGTACTGCACCCCGGGCATGGTCCTGTCGGCGGTCGACCTGCTGACCGAGAACCCCGATCCGACCGACGCCGAGATCCGGGAGGGCCTGGAGGGCAACCTCTGTCGCTGCACCGGTTACCAGAACATCGTCAAGTCGGTCCATCACGCGGCAGATCTGATGCAGGAGTCCGTAGGAGGGGCCAAGTGACCGAGCTCGCCGATCGACCCACCGCATCGACCGGAGCGATCGGGCAGCCGATCCGCCGCAAGGAGGACACCCGGCTGCTCACCGGCGCCACCAACTGGACCGACAACATCCAGCTGCCGGGCGCCCTGCACATGGTGTTCGTGCGCAGCCCGCACGCCCACGCCCGGATCACCCGGGTCGACCTGTCCGCCGCCCGGGCGATGCCCGGCGTGGTGGCCGCCTTCGACGCGGCCGAACTCGGTGACGCAAACCCCAAGGTGCTGTGCGTCTGGTCCGTCGTCGAGGACATCGTGATGCCCGAGTTCCCCGCGCTGGCCGCCGGCGAGGTGCGGTACGGCGGCGACTGCGTCGCGGTCGTGCTGGCCACCGACCGGTACCTGGCCGCCGATGCCGCCGATGCCGTCGAGGTCGACTACGAGCCGCTGCCCCCGGTGCTCGACATGGATGCGGCGCTGACCGACGGCGCCGACCTGGTGCATGACGACAAGGGCAGCAACGAGTGCTTCACCAAGCACTACGTCCAGGGCGACTACGACAAGGCCGTCGCCGACAGCGATGTCGTGGTCAAGCGGCGGTTCGTCCAGCAGAGGTTGATCCCCTCGCCGATGGAGCCGCGGGCGGTGGTTGCCGCGCCCATGGGGACCAGCGGCGAGCTGACCATTTGGACGTCCACCCAGATTCCGCACGTGCTGCGGGTGGTTTCCTCGCTGTCCACCGGCATCCCGGAGAACCGGCTGCGGGTGATCGCGCCGGACGTCGGCGGCGGGTTCGGCGCCAAATTGCAGGTGTACCGCGAGGAGCTGTTGGCGATGGTGCTGGCCGACAAGCTCGGCCGGCCGGTCAAGTGGACCGAGACCCGGACCGAGAACATGGTGGCCACCCACCACGGCCGCGACCAGATCCAGTACATCGAGATGGCCGCGAAGTCCGACGGCACCATCCTTGGCATGAAGGTGCGGTTGCTGGCCAACATGGGTGGCTACCTGCAGCTGCTCACCCCCGGCATCCCGCTGCTCGGCCAGACCATGTTCAACGGCATCTACAAGATGGACGCCTACGACTTCACCTGTACCGGGGTGTTCACCACCACCACACCCACGGATGCCTACCGCGGCGCCGGCCGCCCCGAGGCCACGTTCGCGATCGAACGGATCGTCGACGAATTGGCTGTCGAGCTGTCCATGGACCCGATGGAGCTGCGCCGGCGCAACTGGATCCGGCACGACGAGTTCCCGTACCACACCATCGGCGGCGAGACCTACGACAGCGGCAACTACGAGGCCGCGACCGCACGGGCGATGGAGCTGTTCGACTACGACGGGCTGCGCGCCGAACAGCGGCGGCGGCGGGAGGCCGGCGACCCGGTGCAGCTGGGCATCGGCATCTCCACGTTCACCGAGATGTGTGGGCTCGCGCCGTCCCGCTGGCTGTCGGGCATGGGCTACGCGGCCGGCGGGTGGGAGCACTGCACCATCCGGGTGTTGCCCACCGGCAAGGTCGAGCTGGTCACCGGCACCTCTCCGCACGGTCAAGGGCACGCCACCGCATGGAGCCAGATCGCCAGCGACACCCTCGGCATCCCGGTCGACGACATCGAGGTCATCCACGGCGACACCCGGCAGGCCCCGTACGGCATGGACACCTACGGCTCCCGCTCGCTGGCCGTCGGCGGCGTCGCGATCATGAAGGCCGCGGAGGCGGTGGTGGCCAAGGCCAGAACGATCGCCGCGCACATGCTCGAGGTGTCCGCCGACGACCTGGAGTTCGTCGACGGCTCGTTCCGGGTGAAGGGCGACCCCGACCAGGCCAAGACCATCCAGGCGGTCGCCTGGGAGGCGTTCAGCTCGCACGACCTGCCCGACGGGATCGACCCCACCCTGTACGCGGCGTCCACCGTCGACCCGCAGGTCTTCTCCTACCCGCACGGCACCCACCTGTGCGCGATCGAGGTGGACACCGAAACCGGGCGGCCCACGATCCGCCGGTACGTCGCCGTCGACGACATCGGGGTGCAGGTCAACCCGATGATCGTCGAGGGTCAGGTGCACGGCGGCCTGGCCCAGGGCATCGCCCAGGCCCTGTGGGAGGGGGCCGCCTACGACGAGGACGGCAACCTGATCACCGCGTCACTGGCCGACTACCTGCTGCCGACGGCCGTGGATGTGCCCGAGTACATCACCGACCGGACCGTCACCCCGTCGACCACCCACCCGCTCGGCACCAAGGGGGTGGGGGAGGCCGGCACCATCGCGTCCACGCCGGCCGTGGTCAACGCCGTCATCGACGCCGTCCGGCACCTGGGGGTTCCTGACGTGCTGATGCCGTGCACGCCGCAGACCGTGTGGCGGGCCCTGCAGGCGGCGACCGATGGGGGTGCGCGATGATCCCGGCGAGCTTCGACTATGTCCGGCCCGTCTCGGTGCAGGATGCGGTGTCCGCACTGGCCGACGCCGGCGACGAGGCCAAGGTGATCACCGGCGGACAGTCATTGTTGCCGCTGCTGCGGGTGCGGCTGGCCGCGCCGTCGGTGCTGGTCGACTGCGGCCGCATCGAGGAGATGCGGGGCGTGTCCGACGAGGGGTCGTCCCTGCTGATCGGCGCGGCCACCACGCACCACGACGTCATGCACCACCCACTGGTCCGCTCCCATGCCCCGCTGCTCGCGGCCGCGACCGCCACGGTGGCCGACCCGCAGATCCGCCACCGCGGCACGTTCGGCGGGTCGCTGGCGCACGCTGACCCTGCAGGTGACCTGCCCACGGTGGCGTTGACGCTGGAGTGCACCATGGTGACGGCCGGCCCGAACGGGCGGCGGGAGGTCCCGGCCGCGCAGTTCTTCGTCGACTACTTCACCTCCGCGCTGGAGTGGGACGAGGTGCTTGTCGCGGTGCGGGTGCCCAAGCTCGGCTCCGACCGGGGGTGGGGCTTCCACTACGAGAAGTTCCACCGCACCGCGCAGTCCTGGGCGATGGTCGGGGTCGCCGCGGCGGTCCGCCGGTCGAACGGCTCCATCGCCGAGGCGCGGATCGGGCTGACCAACATGGCGCCCACACCGCTGCGGGCGTCCGCCACCGAAGCGGCATTGGCCGGGGCGTCGGCAACGGTGGATGCCGTCGCCGAGGCGGCCGGACACGCCGCGGAGGGCACCAGCCCGACCAGCGAGCTGCACGCCCGGGCCGACTACCGCGAGCACCTGGCCCGGGTGCTCACCAAGCGCGCGGTGCTCGCCGCATGCCGTCTCGATTGAGAGCGGAGACCACTGGAACATTCTCGAAGACGCTGAGCGAACGCTCTGCAGAGCCGGCGGTCCCGACGACTCTGCCGGGCGTTCGGTCGACGCCGTGGGGCGATAGCGTCGGCGGGTGGCGTTGACCGCCCGGCAACTCAACCGGGCCACCCTGGCCCGGCAGTTGCTGCTGCGCCGGGAGCGCCTGCCGGTCGCGGATGCGGTGCGCCGGATCGTGGCACTGCAGGCGCAGGAGCCCGCGTCGCCGTACCTGGCCCTGTGGAATCGGCTCGTCGGCTTCGACACCGACGATCTCACCACCGCCTTTGCCCGGCATCGGGTGGTGAAGGCCACGCTGATGCGGATCACCCTGCACGCCGTGCACGCCGGCGACTATCCTTCATTCCGACACGCCATGGAGAGCTCACTGCGGGCGTCCCGGCTGTACGACCGGCGGTTCAAAGGACTTGGCCTGTCCCACGCCGAGGCGGACGCGCTGGTGCCGGATCTGGTGGCGTTCACCGCGGAGCCCCGCAGCAATGCGGAGGTCGAGGGGTGGGTACGCGACCGGATCGGCGACCTGCCACCGCCCGGGGTGTGGTGGGCGTTGCGCACCTACGGACCGTTCGTGCACGCGCCGACCGGCGGCGCCTGGGCGTTCGGCCCGCGGCCCGCCTACCGAGCGGCACCCGCGGCCGGCCGTGACCCAGACCCGGCCGTCGCGGCCCGACACCTGATCCGGCGCTACCTCGAGGGTTTCGGCCCTGCCTCGGTGGCCGACATCGCACAGTTCACGATGCTCAAGCGGGCCGTCGTGCGGGCGGCCACGGCCGCGATGACCGGCCACCTGCGCGAGCTGGGGGGTCCGGACGGCACCGTCCTGCTGGACGTCCCGGACGCCGCAGTCCCCGATCCCGACACTCCGGCGCCGCCCCGGCTGATGGCCATGTGGGACAGCGTGCTGCTGGCCTACGCCGACCGCGGCCGGCTCATCCCGCCTGCCTACCGATCCCACGTCACCAGGCAGAACGGCGACGTGCTGCCGACAGTGCTGGTGGACGGCCTGGTGGCCGGGGTCTGGCGCGCGGTCGACGGCGGGATCCGGGTCGGCAGCTTCCGCCGGCTGTCCGACGGGGCCTGGCAGGGGCTGGCCGGCGAGGCGGGGGATCTGATCGGATTCCTGGCCGACCGCGACCCGTCCGTGTATCGCAGGTACGGCCACTGGTGGGACAAGGGCCTGCCGATCGTCGAGGACCGGATGCTCGCGGAGGCCTGAGGGATGTCGGTCATTCGGCTTGTCCGATCACCTCGATCGGACAACGTGGCCCCGGCGCGCGGGCGAGACGGTTGTCCCCGGTCACAACCGGTACGTCGAGGAGTTCGGCCAGCGCGACAAATGCGGCGTCATACGGAGTCAGATTGTCCCGCAACTCCCAGCAACGGTGGACCAGCGGCTGGTGGGGGGCCCGGTCGAGCGGGAGGTCTTGAAGATCGCGAACTGCCAGCACAGCCCGGCGAAGGTCGAGCCCGCCGACCCGCAGCTGCCGCCGGAGGACGGAAAGCACCTCGAGGTCGATGATCTCCGGAGCGGCGAGCCGTTCGCCGTGCAGCCTGTCCCGGGCCAGGTCGCCACTGCGCCCGTCGTCCGCGAGCGCGACCGCGAGCACGCTCGCGTCAGGGACGATCACGGTCCGCGCGCAGGATTGCCACGGCATCATCCATCGGAACCGAGCCGCCGGCCCGACCACCCGCTCGGGCAAGGACCTCGTCGACCGTGGGACGTGCGGCCTCGTCGATCAGCCGGGCACGCAGGTACTCCTGGAGCGACTGATGATGGGCAGCCGCCCGGCGTCGAAGCACCGCGTGCGTTTCGTCAGGGACGTTCTTGATTTGAATGCTGGGCATGGCGCCATGGTGGCGCCGATGGCGCCAATTTGCAAGCCGTCCGCCGATTCCTCAGCCAAGGGTGGCCGGCTTCACGCTCACCGTGTGCGATCGCCGGTGGTGGGCCGACCCGTCGTCATTCCTCGGTCAGTTCGGCGAGCTGCTCTGCGGCGGTGCGGTTTCCGAGTTCGGCGAGCCGCCGAAGCTCGTCCAGATCGTCCAGTTCGGTGGCCAACTCGATCAGTTGATCGGCTGCCGCTGCGCTGCCGGTGTCGGCCAGGCGTCGTAGCTCGTCGATATCACCGCGCTCGGCTGCGGTTTCGATGAGTTGGTCGACCGCATCGGTGTTGCCGGTATCGGCCCAGTGCCGGAGTTCGTCCAGATCACCGCTCTCGGCCGCCATCTGGATCAGTTCGTCGACCGCGTCCCGGTCGCCACCCTTCGCGAGTGCGCGCAGATCGGACATTTCGGGGTCGGTCATCATCTTCACCTTTCAGGGTTGCGGCGGGTTGGAACCCGGGTCGGGGAGTGCGCCGGATGCGCGGAGCTCGTCGCGGTGCACCCGCCATTCATCGCGCAGCCGCGGTAGTCGCTCACCGAGGAACTCGGCCAGCGCGATCATCTCCTCGAGCGGGGCTCGTCGCTCCGGCGGCGCGGAGGAGAGCAAAGCCAATCCCTCGCGGAACAGCGCGGCGTGCTGCTGATGGACGGCCGAATCGAAGTTCTGCGGCTGTTGACTCTCCGGGTTCAGCCCCACCCGGTCCATCCGTTCGCCGGCCATCCGGGATCGACGCGCCACGCCATAGCCCTCGAGCACCTTCACCGCCCCTGTGACGGCGCTGCGACTGGCCAGCAACGCGTCGGCCAACTCGTCGATCGTCTGTGCCGGCGGATCGCAGACGAACAGGTACCCGAGCAGGCGACCCGCCATCGGCGCGAAACCGTATTGCCGCGCGTAGAACCGGCCCACGTGGTCGGCGAAGACCAGCTGCGCATCCTGCGACACGCGTCCAGGATAGCAGATAAGTGTGAAATAACAGAGATTCGTGTTATATCAGCCACTGGAGTTGGTCGTCCGGGCATGAAGGGTGGCTGCAGGAGCGCCAACGGCGACTCCTCGCGGCGGAGCCCCACCCGGCGATCATGGTCGCCGGTCACCCAGGGTGCGGGTGTAGTGCGCGGCGGCTTCGGCGCGGCTGCGCAGGCCGAGCTTGTGCAACACGCTGCTGACGTGGTGGGCGGTGGTCTTGGGGCTGATGAACAGGCGTTGGGCGATTTCGGGGTTGGACAGGCCCAGGCCGAGCAGGTGCAATATCTGCTGTTCGCGCTTGGTCAGTGTGGCGTCGGCGCGGGGCCTGCGCCGTCCCGGGGCGCCGAGGGACCGCAGCAGCGCGGCGGCGGAGTCGGCGAGGGTGCTCGCGCCGAGTTCGTCGAACGCGACCAGCGCGGCCTGGGCCTCGGTGATCGCCAGGTGCGGCGAGCAGGCTGCGTGCGCGCGGGCGAGAGCCAGGTTCAGCTCGGCGATGTCGAGCGGAAGGTCGAGCCGGGCCAGGATGTCCGCCGCGGTCCGCAACCGCGCCGTGGCCAGGTCGAGATCACCGCGGGCGAGATCGACCCGGCCGGCGGCAAAGACATGGTGCGCGGCGATGTAGTCGGTCGGATGCGTCGCGGCCAGCGCGGCCAGCCGGTCGAGGACCGGTGCGGTGTCCTGTGGCCCGGTCGCCGCGAGCTGCGCCTGCACGAGAAGTGCCAGCACCGCTGCGGTATCGGCGGGGCTCAGCGGGGATTCGGACAGCCGCTGCAGCAAGGGGATCGCGACCTGCGGTTCACCGCGGGCCAACTGTAGCTTCGCGGTCAGCAGGTCGTCACGGCAGCCGGTGAGCAGGGAAGCGGCTTCCTCGACCCGGCCCTGCCGCAGCCGCAGGTCGGCCATCCGGGCGACCGCAAGGGCGTGCGGCACGGGACCGGCCCGGCCGGACATTCGGACGGCCGCGGCCAGCTCGCGTTCGGCGTCGTCCCAACGTCCCTTGGCGATCAGCAGGCTGCCGTAGTGGGTCCGGCAGGTTGCGTACATGAACGGGCAGCCGTAGCGCTCGGTGAACTCGTCGATCACCAGCAGCCATTGCGAGGCGCGGGCCAGGTCGCCGGCCACCTCGCACGCCCCGAGCATCGTGCAGCTGACCCACACGACGGTTTCCAGCCGATCGCACTCGCCGGACATCGCACCGGCCATGGCCTCGTCGAGCAGCGTCAGCCCTTGCCCGACCTGCCCGGCGCCGACCAGCCGGCCCCCCAGGTCCGACAACGCCGACACCTCCAGGTCCGCATCCCCGGTCTCCCGCGCCACGGCCAGGGCGCGGTTGATCAGCTCGCACGCCTGCTCGAAATCGGCGGTCGCGTAACCCTGCATCAGAGCGAACGACCCCCGCAGTGGGCTGGTGTCGAAGTCGGGCAGGACGCGCTGCGCGCGGGCCAACCAGCCCGACCCGGCCGCATCGTTGCCGAAGTTCACCCAGTAACTGACGCACACCGCGAGCGAGGTCGTTGCCGCTCGGATCCGGTCGTCGGCGCGGCGGAACCCGGCGAACGCACGCTCCCGGAACTCGATGGCGGCCTGCGGCTCGCCGAGCCACCACAACGCCTCGCCCAGGCCGTCGAGGACCTCCGGCGACTCCCGCACGGCGAGGGCGGCTTCGAAGGCGGCCCGCGCCTGTTCCCACCGCCCCTCGCGGAGGGCGACCAAACCGACGGCAGCATCGTCCACGCCGTGCACCGATCAAGTATCGCGCCCGGAAATGGGTCGGTCGACCGATGTACGACCCGCAGCCGGCGGGCACGCTGCGGACATGACCCGGACAACTGACACCTTCCAGCAGGTCTCGATCGAGGTCGCCGAGAGCTACGAGCGGTCCTTCGTGCCCGCGTTGTTCGCCGGCCTGGCCAGGCAGCTGGTCCGCACCGCCGGCGTCGAGTCCGGTCAACGGGTTCTCGACGTGGCCTGCGGCACCGGGATCGTCGCCCGCACCGCGGCGCCCCTGGTCGGCGAATCGGGCACGGTGACCGGGGTGGACCTGAACGAGGCGATGCTGACCGTGGCCCGGCGGCTGCGTCCCGATCTTGCATGGCAGCAGGGTGACGCCGCCGCGCTGCCCTTCCCGGACCGGTCCTTCGACGTCGTTCTGTGCCAGTCGGGGTTGATGTTCGTCCCTGACACGGCCGCGGCGCTCGGCGAGATGGCGCGGGTGGTCGAACCGGGCGGGACCTTCGCGGTGCAGTTGTGGAGTGCACTTGACCGGCAAATCGGCGTCCGCCCGCTGGCCGAGGCGGTCGCCCGGTACGCCGGGCAGGACGCGGTCGACCTCATCGGCACCTACTTCCGGCTCGGGGACACGGGCGGGTTCAGCGATCTGTGCGAGGCGGCGGGCCTGCAGGTGACCGGCGTGCGCTCCCTGCCGATCACCCTGCACGCCCCGTCGATCGACGACTACGTCACCACCGAGGTGGAGAGCACCCCGCTGATCGCCCGAATCAGCGAGGCGACCTACCGCCGGATCCGGGACGACGCCCGGACCGGTCTCGCCCCGTTCTGCACCGACTCCGGCGAACTGGCGCTGCCGCTGGAGGTCTACTTCGTCACCGCGCGCCGCCGCGGAACCGGGAGGTCGAGATGACCGCGACATCGGCGAACACCGACCCGGTTCCGGTCCGGGCGTCCGGGACCGACGACGAGGCCGGCCCGGCCGTCCCGCCCACCGAGCGCATGCTCGACCTGATCACCGGTCAGCAGGTCCTGATGCTGGCCACCCGGCAGCCGGACGGTGCGGCACACGTCGTGCCGGTGATCTACCTTTTCGAGCACGGCCGGTTCCTCATGGCGACGTCGGCGGCCAGCCGAAAGGTACGCAACATCGCCGCTGATCCGCGGGTCACCGTCACCGTCGAGGACCGGCAGGCGACGGCCTGGGTGTCCGCGACCGGGACCGCGGCGCTGCTCCGTGGCCCCGATTCCCGCAACGTCAACCGCCGGCTGGATGAGCTGTGGATGACCGACGTCGGCTTCGACGCCATCGGTTCGCTGGTCGCCGCGGCCGAGGACGTCACCGTCGTGGTCACGCCGCACACCTGGCTGGCGTGGGACTTCGAATCGGGCTTTCTCGCCGCGCTCGACGCCGGTGGGGTCCGGCTGGACGACGCGGGCCGGTGGTTTCGATGACGACGCCTGGGCGGCCGGAGTTCGATGTGAGGTGGGCCGGGCCGGACGGTCATCGATCGCCGACGGCTGGCAGCGTCGCCGGGTCGACGGGCTCGGCTGGTGCCACCACCAGGGCGAGCGCCGCGGCGACCTCGGGCCGGCGCAACAGGAACCGGCGCTCGTCCAGGCCCTTGCGCCGGAGCCAGCCGGTGACCTCGGTGTTGCACTTGCTCGTGTTGCAGGAACGGCAGGCCGGCACGATGTTGTCGAGCGTGTACCGGCCACCCATGGACAGCGGCAGCACGCAGTCCCGTTGCAGCGCCGTGTCGGCCGCCCCGCAGTAGGCACAGCCTCCCCAGGCCGCCTTGAGCGCTCGCCACTGCGCCGCGGTGAGGTCGTGCTCGACGCTCGCCATTCGGCGCTTGCGTCGCCCGGCGGCCCGGGCGCGGCGGCTTCGGCTACCTGCCATTGCGTCAGGGTAGGCGGGAGGCCCAGCGGGTCAGCCGAACCGCGCCGGTCCGCGGAGCGAATCAGGCGGGTCAGCCGAACCGCGCCGGAAGTTCGATCGACGCGGTAGCCCCTGGCAGGGCCGTCTCGTCGGCGATGAACCGTGGCGCGCGCCGGCTGTCCGGTTCGCTGGACTCTGCACGCGGCGGGCGCACCTCACGACGTCGGGGAGGACTCTGCGCGGCGCATGCGCGTAGTGAAGTGCGCTCAGATGTCGTGAAGCGCACCCGCGTGTCGTGAACTGCTTCAGCGCTGCTGGGCTGTGGGCAAGGGGATATCCGAACAGCCGGCGGTGATGGGTCGGTCGTCGGAACCGCGCCGATGCGTCGAGGTGGCCGGTCAACCCGGCCGCTGCCGGTGCCGTGCGGTGATCAGGCCGCCCGCACCAGGTCCCGTCCGCGCTGCGCCAACGCGTCAGCGAACCGGACGAATCCGGCGCGAAACTGACGCGTTGATCGGCGCTCCCGCCCCTGGCGGGTCCGTCCCCTCGGAAGCGAATCCGGCGATGCCGTCCCGTCGAGTGGGTGGGGCGCGGGTGGCATCCGGGCGTCAACGCGGCGCCGACCCGGACAAATCGGGCACGGTTTCGCCGAGTTGACAGCCTGGCAAGTGCTTGGGGCACCCGCAGCTCGAGCAGCGCCGGGGGCCGGCCGATACCCGCGCGGCGGTGCCGGGGCTGCCGCTTCGATGCCCGTCCCGCACCGTCAGGCGACCGGCCGTGACACGGATCGCCCGGTCGGTCCGGAGCGCCACCTGGAACGCCTCGACGTCCACCGTCGCGCGCTCGTCAGGCGGCGACGGGTCTCGACCCGACGGTCCGCCGGCGCCTTCGCGGAATGCCGATACGACGGGTGGGAAAGCTGGCGCTGAAAGATCGCCGATCTGGGCGGCGTGGCCGCGATTCTCGCGTCATCGGTGGTGGGCATCGGACGTGCGAACGGCGGCCCGATGCTCGTCGCGGCGATCGCCGCGGTGCTGGTCGCGGTGGTGCTCGCTCTGCGAAATCGATCGATGACGGCCGTTCTCGTCGGCGCGGGGTCGTCTTCGCGGCCGGCGCCGCGGTCGTTTTGGGGCGTTCGGTTGACGATGCGCGAGCACTCCTGCCCCTCGCACCGGGAAGCTCGGCAACGACCGGGTGGCGATCGTTCCACGCGTAGGGGTGTCGGTGGTCAGTGGCGCGGACCACGTAGTTTGCGACGCGGTGATGCGGAATAATGGGGTGCGGTGCCGGGTCGACGTAGGCCGCAAGCGCGACCGCGATCCGCACCATGGCTCCGCTCAGTGAAGCGCCGGGAGCGGTCGGCCACCCGACGATCGCGTCACGTCACACAGCAGATGGGATTTCAATGACGAACCCACGGCACCGCTCGCACGACTTCATCGATCACGACCACGTCCATGGCGACGGATGTGGCCACCGATCGGTCTGGCACGACGACCATCTGGATTACATCCACGACGGTCACTGGCATGCGGCGCACAACGGGCACTACGACGAACACATCAACCTCGACCACTGAACCGTGCCGATGCGCCGGCGTGGCCGTAGAAACGCAACCAAGCTTGGGTGATTCGGCCTGAGTCGCCGCCGGCATCCGGCCCGAGGCGCAACGCCGCCTGATGGCGGCGGAGCAGCCAAATAAGGCGTGCTGCATCGCGTCCGACGTTCTTCCCGCGCGGATCGCACTGACTGCTGATGATCTCAGCGTGGCAGCAGTCGAATCGTGTTCGCCGCTGCCGTCCCCACCACCGTGCCCACGATGGCCGGGCCGTGGCGGTCGTACTTTGCATGGTAAGCCGCGTCGATCTCGGCGTGGCTGTCCGGCGCCGCTTCCGCGAAGGCCACGTCCCGCTCGACGCCGCCCGCCCGGATCCGGCCCGTCCCGCTGCTTCGGGCCCGGCTGAACCAGGGATTGTCCGACCCGTACGCCGAGCGCACATACAACTCGTCGCCGACCCGGACCACCCAGATGGTCACGAACGGGCGCAGGGTGCCGTCCGAACGGGTCGAGGCGATTCCCAGCTCCTGGGCGTCGCCGATCCGGCGCAGATCGGCCTCGCTCCACTGCCCGGTCATCGCTGCGACACCTTCCTTGATCACCTGGTGGCGACGATCTTGCCATGACCGCGCCGAGTCACACCTGCCTGGATCTGGCCCCCGCGGGCGTTTCCGACCGGATCGTCGACGCGCTGCGTAGGGGGATGGTCGACCAGCGTGCGCTCGAGCGATCTCTTGAGCACGCCACGGCCGGCGCGGTCAGGTGCTGGCCGACGGGCGGCCGAGCACGCCGCGACGAACCCGTGGCGTCCGAGTGAGCAGCTCGCCCATCGCGTGCTGATCAAGGCCGGCTGGACGGCCAACCCCTCCGTCGGCAGGCCGGGACCCTCGACTGAACGCCCAGCAAAGATTCCGCCGCTCAAGGCGGTCTACGGCGACCGAGCCCATGTCCGCCGCCGGACCGGCCCGAGCCGGTCGACCCGAACTGCCTGCCGGTGAACATCCAGCCGCTGAACTGCCCGTACCAGCCCCGACGGCTCCCGTGCCGCTGGCCCC
>JBIOVW010000725.1:0-5605 GCA_044867945.1 Nakamurella sp.
GGTCGGTGCCCGGAACCGGCTCGCTCGGTGAGCTGGCCACGCTCAGCAGACGCAGCCCATCCGGCAGGCCGAGAGCAACCCGCGGACCGGCCGGCCCGAACACCCGGACCAGGGCCGCCGCCGGCCCATCGGCCGCGCACATGCGGGCCACCGAGCGATCGTCGCCTTCCACCCGCTCCCAGAGTCGCTGGATCAGTTTCGACCCGGCCCGGGTCATCGCCGCCCATGACGGCTCGATGCGCTTGCCGCCACGGGAAGCAGGGCGGGCTGGTCGGCCGGTCGGGCCGGGTCGGTCGGTCGGGCCGGGTCGGTCGGGCACCCGCTCCGACACCGGGCGCCGGCCGGTCGGGAGCACCGCCGCGGCCCGCCGACCGGTCGGTTCCGCGGGCCGTTCCGCGGACTCCCCCGCGGCCTCCGTCGTTCCGGTCCGCAGCGGAGCCGGGGTCTGTCCCGGCGGCTTGGCAGCCTTCGGGGGGCGGTCCGGCCGCGTTGGCGCCGGTTCGGGCACGGGCTCCAGCAGCCGCGGCGGCCGGCAGCGGCGGCAGCCGAGCCCGTCCTTCCCGGCCACCAGCATCTCGCCGGATCCACAACCGGAGCAGGCCACCGGCGCGAACCGGCGGATCGGGCTCAGCCACTCCAGATCCACCGGATACCAACGATTGCCGCGCCGGACGCCGGCCTCGACGCACAGCGAGGGCACCCCGACCAGATGCAGCCGGTAGGGCAGGCACTGCACCGAGGAGCGATACTTGTCCTCGACCTCGGCCAACCGGCGGTCCCGTTCGGCGAGGCAGTGATCCAGCCGATCCCGGTAGCCGGCGGCCTTCTCGGGCGACGCGGTGGACATCCGCTGACGAAGCGACTGGGCCATCTGCTCGTAGTAGTCGCGGGTGCGGTCGAGTTCGGCGTGGCACGCGGTCCGAACGCCGTCCCCGAGGGTCTGCCGGCGCAGCTCGGCTCGCCGCCCGATCTCCGCATCCACGGCGACGAGGGCGCGGGACAGCCCAGGAATTTTCGGGTCCAGGTGCTCCCGTTCGGGGTGCTCGACCTCCAGCAGGTCGGCCAGCACCCGATCGGGCCCATCTGGCAACGGCAGACCACTGGGCACGTCGACCCAGCATTCGATGCGCTCCTGGAACCGATCGTCAGAGGACATCGCGAAGGTGACCAGGGAGCTGACCCGCAGCAGGTACCGCACACCGGGGCGCGGGCCACCGGTCAGATCGACCCGCCCGTGATCGACCGTGAGCCGGTCCCTGGCCCAGTCCTGCAGCTGCGCGAGGTCGGGCGTCCGGGAGGTCGGCCGCGGCAACCGCACCGCGCCGACATCGCCCTCGCCCAGCACGGTCTCGGCCGCCGAGGTCAGCAACGGGTGTCCGACGGTCATCAACACCGCCCGGTCCTCCCGCGACACGTCCGGATCGGCGGTCACCGTCATCTCGGCGTCCTGCCGATGCCGTTCCTGCAGGGTCTCGGGCAGGACGACCAGGGTGGCATCGCCGACGCGCTCGTGCAGGCCACCCTCGGCTGTCACGTAGTCGAGCCAGAAGTCGACTCCCGGATCGATGACCGAGGTCATGCGGACTCCTCCCCCAACAGAGCATCCAGGTGGCCGCGGCCCTGAACATAGGCGGCGCGGGCGTCGGCGAGCCGGGCGCCGAGCTGGGCCAGCCGGTCGGCGAAGGCGGTGTCGTCGGCGGCGCCGACGAACGCGTCGAACACCGAGGTCTCGAAGTCGAAGTCGTCGTCCACCCGGCCCAGTATCATGTCCAGCTCGCCGACCACCAGCTCGAACAAGTTGATCTTGGACTCGAGCACCGACAGGATGCGTTCCTCGATCGTGCCCATGGCGACCAGGTTGGTCACCTGCACGTCGTGCTCCTGCCCGACCCGGTGCAGCCGGCCGACGCGCTGCTCGATCTGCATCGGGTTCCACGGCAGGTCGACGTTGATCATGACGTGACAGAACTGCATGTTGCGGCCTTCACCGGCCGATTCGGTGCTCAGCAGCACCGGGGCGTCACCCCGGAAGGCCGCGATGGCGGCCTCCTTGCCGGCCCGGTTCAGGCTGCCGTGGTAGACGGCGGCGTCGATCCCGGCCTGGGACAGGTGGGTGGCCAGCGCGGCCAGGGTCTGCCGGAACGCGGTGAACACCAGCACCTTCTCCCCCGCCTCGAGGTGCGGGCGCAGGTGCTCGACGAGCGCGGCGAACTTGGCCGGGCACCCGATGGCGTCGACCTGTTCGGCCAGTTCGTCCCAGCCCATGGCGCGCAGGGTCGGCCCGGCCGCCATCGGGCTGGACCCGGCCGACCGGGCGAGCGACCGCAGCGTGAGCCTGCGCGCGGCCGACGCCTCCCGCCCGCATTCCCGGATCCGCTCGGCGATCCGGGTGTACCAGTGCTGCTCGGTGGTGGACGGGGGCACCGCGACGGTCTGCGCGAGCCGGTGCGGCAGGCGCAGGGCGACCTCGCTGCGCCGGTGCCGCACCGTCACCTGCGCCACCGTCCGACGCAGCTGCGGCACCTTGCTCGCGGCCACGGTCGGCGCGTCCCTGCCGTAGTCGCGCCGGAACTCGGCCGGCGAACCCAGCAACCCGGGTGCGACCAGGCTGATCAGCTCGTACAGATCGGAGAGCCGGTTCTCCACCGGCGTGGCGGTCAACAGCAACAGGTACCGGGACGTCAGCTCCCGGGCCAGCCGGCCGGAGGCCGACCGCGGATTGCGCAGCCGGTGCGCCTCGTCCATCACGACCACGTCCCAGTGGGCGCCCACCAGCGCGGATTTCGCCGGTTCCCGGCGTGCGGACGCCAGGGAGGCGACGACCACCGGGGAGTCGTCGGACGACTCCCAGCGGCCGCCCTCGAGCGCGACCGTCGGCAGCAGGAACTTGCGCTCCAGCTCCTCCCGCCACTGCTCGACCAGCCCGGCCGGGGTGACGACCAGCGTCCGCTGGGCCAGACCCCGGGCCCGCAGCTCGCTCAGCACCAGGGCCGCCTCGATGGTCTTGCCCAGGCCGACCTCGTCGGCGAGGATCGCCCGTCCACGCATCCGGCCCAGCACGGTCGCCACCGTCTGCAACTGATAGTCGAACGGCTCGAACGCCAGGCCGGGACCGGCGATAAGGGTGTCGAATCCCGGCCGGCTCCACACCGCGGCCGCCTTGTCCACCAGACGCACCCGCTCCGGCGTCACCGAGATGCCCACCAGCAGCCGCTCGAGAAGATGTCGATAGGGGTCAGGAACCACCGCCGCCGGATCGCCGGGGCCACGGCTGATCGTCGCGCTCGCCGTCATGCCGCAGCCCCCGGGACACCCCGCCGGCCGTCACCGGGCCGGCCCACCCGCCTTGCGCTCATCGCACCATCCCTCCCTCGAGGATGCGGCCGACCTTACGAGGGAGCTCTGACAGTGCCCGGGATCTGCGGATCGTCAGCGTGGCGTTCGTCCCGGGCGTCACCACCGTCACTGCTGTCACAGTGCCGGACCGGGTCGCCGGACGCAGTTCAGCCGACACCCGTCGAGGAGTCCCGACGTCGCGGGCACGCTCACCGAATCCGGAACCGCCACGTAGGCGCGAACCAGCCCACCCCGAGCGGTCGGCGACCTGCCCGGCCAGGTCGAGTGCCGCCGGCAGCGCCGACTCGCCGCCCGCCCACGCTCGGCCGACCCTCCGTTGGCTCGATGGCGGCCTCGCAACCTCGGCCGACCAGGCGTCAGCCCTCGACCTCCACCGCCACGTCGGTGCCCGCGTCGACCTCGGTCCGCTCGGACGGCCGCTGATTGACGATCGTGCCGGTCCGTCCCTTGTCCGTGTCGACCGTGGTCACCGAACCGAGTCGCAGGTCCTTGTCCTCCAGGACCCCGTCGGCCTGGGACACCGTCAGACCGACGACGTTCGGCACGGCCACCCTGGCCGTCGGCGGGGGTGAGGTGATCACCACCAGGGTCAGCCACAGCGCGACGACCAGGGCCAGCGCCAGACCGCCGAGCCCGACGTAGGTCCAGCGCTTGCGCTGGGCCGCTTCCCGCTCGGGGTCGATGAGCTCCACCTCGTCCAGCACGGGCAGGGTGAGTCCGGGGGCGAGCAGCGGGGCGTCGACCGTGCGGTCGGGCCGGGCGGCCACGGTCGATCGCGGCTCCGCCGCCGGTCGCGGCCTGGCCGCGGTGCCACCGCGGCGCGGTGCCGGGTCGGGCGCGGCGAACTGCCGGCGGGCGTGCACCGGGCGGCCGGTCAGCGCTCGTTCGATGTCGACCCGCATCTGTTCCGCGTTCTCGTACCGGTTGCCCGGGCTCTTGCTCAGTGCCTTGAGCACGATCGCGTCGACGTCCCGCGGGACGGCCGGCCCGATCTCGCTCGGCGCGCGGGGCGCCTGACGCAGATGCGCCTCGGCGATGCTGTCCGCCGTCACCCCGATGAACGGCGTTCGCCCACAGAGCATTTCGAAAATCACGCAGCCGACGGTGTACTGGTCGCTGCGCTTGTCCGGTAGCCCGCCTCGGATCTGCTCGGGCGAGAGATACTGCATGGACACAGATTCCGATGCCATCGCGCGCTGACCGATGTCGATCACCTTCACCTGGTCGCCGCCGTTCGCGCCGGCCCGCGGGTCGACCAGCACGTTGGCCGGGGTGATGTGACAGGGCACCAGATTCCGGCGATGCGCGTGGTCCAGGGCGGCGCAGAGTTCGGCCGCGATCCGCAGCGCCCGGCGCCACGGCAGCGGACCCTGCCGACCGAGCACGGTGCGCAGCGTGTCGCCCTCGACGTACTCCATGACCACATACGGAACGCTGCCGGCATCGGTCGGGGTGTCACCCGTGTCGTACACCGCGACGAACGCGGGATGGTTCAGGCCGGCGGCATGACTGGCCACCTGGCGAAAGCTGGTCTGGACCGCGTCCTGCAGGGTCAGGTCCGCCCGCAGTACCTTGATCGCCACGTCCCGGTCCATCAGCAGGTCACGGCCGCGGCGTACCACCGAAATCTCGTCCTGGCCGATCACGTCGGTCGCCTGGTACCGGTTCGCGTAGCGATAGCCGACCATCGGTCACACTCCCATTTACCCGGGCCAACGCCGATCCAACCGAGGTTTACCAGGGCGGAGGGTCGGAATCCGGCAGGACGTGCCCGAGTGTCGGGAACCGTTATGAACCGTGCTCGGTCCGGCGCACTGCGCGTCCGGCACGGATGTGGTCCAGTGGTGTCGAAATCTGCTGGTGGTGCTCGGCTCTTCCGGCGGTGCTCGCCGACGCCGCGGCCCTGGCCCGCGGCGACCGCACGACCAAGGGAGGTAGGCGTGACCGGGGACCGTCCGATCGACCGGACCATCTGGTGGCAGGTGTACCCGCTGGGATTCGGCGGCGCCCCGATCCGGGACGCGCACATCCCCGGCCACCGGTTGCCCCGCCTGCTCGGCTGGCTCGATGACGTGGTGGATCTCGGATGCACCGGCCTGCTGCTGGGACCGGTCTTCGCCTCGCAGACCCACGGCTACGACAGCGTCGACCAGTTCCGGATCGACCCGCGCCTGGGTGACGAGCGCGACTTCGACGACCTCGTCGCGGCGTGCTCCGCGCACGGGCTGCGGCTCCTGCTCGACGGGGT
>JBIOVW010000726.1:0-3010 GCA_044867945.1 Nakamurella sp.
CTGCGGTTCAGATCATGCCGTCATGAGTTCGGCAGTGGCCACCCCTTCCGGTGGTGTCGGGTGGCGAGCAGGGCCATGGTGGGCCTCGCTGTCGGCGTACGACCTCATATGTCGGTCGGCGTACGACCTGACGTGTCGGTCCCGGCGGGCAGATCATGACACGGTTGTCGGTGTTGGGGCGAGGGACGCGCGGTCTTTGAGCCGGTAGCTGGGTCCGTTGATGCTGAGCACGTGGCAGTGGTGCAGCAGCCGGTCGAGGATGGCGGTGGCCAGGACGTCGTCGGCGAACACGCTGCCCCACTCGGAGAAGGCCTTGTTGCTGGTCAGGATGACGCTGCCGCGTTCGTAGCGGCGGCTGATCAGCTGGAAGACCATGTTCGCCGCGGCCCGGTCCAGGGGCAGGTAGCCGACCTCGTCAAGGACGAGGACGGCGGGGCGTAGGTAGGTCTGGAGTTTCTTGGCGAACCGGCCCGCGGCCTCGGCGACGCGGAGCTGGCGGACGGCTTCGTCGAGGCTGGTGAAGTAGATCGAGTAGCCGGCCGAGCAGGCCGCGACCGCCAGCGCGACGGCGAGGTGGGTCTTGCCGACCCCGGGTGGGCCGAGCAGGGCGATGTTGTCGTGCGCCGCCACGAACTGCAGGGCGGCCAGGTCGCGGATCTTGCGCGGGTCCAGCTCGGGTTGGAAGGCGAAGTCGAACCCGTCGAGGCCCTTGTGGTGAGGCAGCCCGGACAGCTTGAGCGCGGCGCGGAACCGGCGGCCCTCGCGGACTCCGACCTCCTCGCCCAGGGCCAGGTCGAGGAAGTCGCGGTAGCCCATGGTGTCGGCCTCGGCCCGGGTGACGAGGTCGTCGAGGTGCTCGGCCAGGTGCGGCAGGGCGAGCCGGGTGGCGTGGTCGCGGATGCGGGTGGTGACCAACTCGCTCATCTGGTCTCCTGAGCGGGCAGGGCGCGGGTCAGCGCCCGGCGGAGCAGGACGGTGTGCTCGCCGAGATCGGCAATCAGCCCGGCGGCTAGCCGGTCGGGTGACCCGGTCGACCAGCCCAGCCCGGTGAGGAACTCAGCGAGGTCATCGCGGGCCTCGTCGCCGGAGTGCAGCAGCCAGTCCTCGACGGTGCCCAGCAGTTGACGCAGCTCGTCGACCTGCTCGGCGTCCAGCAGCACCGCAGTGGACTCGGGGGCAGCGGAGTCGGGACGGGTCATCGCTGCGCTCCCGCCGTGCTGGTGACCGGTGAAGTGAGTCCGGCGGCGGCGTCGTAGACCAGCAGCGGCCGGCGGGCGACCGCGGTGGCGGCCGCTGGGCGGCTGGTCAGCAACGCGGCCAGCGGGTCGGTTTCGACGCCGGTAGTGGTCGTCCCGGTCGCGGGTGACAGCGGCGGCTCGACGGTGACGGGGTCGAGGGTGACCGCTCGGGTGTGTCCGTCGGGCAGGCCGTCCCAGTGCGCGGGGTCGACGATCAAGCTGCCGCGGCGGGTGGCGCGCGGGTGGGCGGTGAGCACGATCGGCTCGCCGTCGATGGCCAGCCGGTGGATGGTGACGGTGTCCGCGCTGACCCGCAGCTCGACCCGCTGCCCGGCCCGGGCCGGGCGCCTGTCGGCCGCGCGCGCCGGGACCGAGTAATGCGAGCCGGCGAAGCTGATCAGGCAGTCCCGCCCGACCCGGCGCAGATGGCGCTCGCAGACCAGGTAGGGCAGCTCCGGCAGCGGCCGCAGCGCCGCGTGATCAGCCGCGGCGCGCACCCCGATGAGCTCCCCGTGGGTCCGGTGGTGCTGACTGCGGCGGATCGGCACCCACTGACCAAACGCCCCGTCCAGCTCGGTCAGTGAGCTGAACATCCGCCCGGCCAGGACGTGGTCGCGCACGATCGCGACCTGGCGTTCCACCCGACCCTTCCCGGTCGGCCGGTGCGCGGCGAGCACGTCGATGACGAACCCGTAGTGCGCGGCGAACGCGGCCGCCTCCGGGTGCAGCGGCACCGCCTCGCGCGGGGCGACATGGCGACGGACGACGGTCTTGGTCCGGTCGTAGACGATGCTGCCCGGGACGCCGCCGAAGTGGGCGAACGCCCGGCGATGGCAGTCGAAGAACGTGCCCAGATCCTGACTGGTCGTGAAGCAGCAGAACGGATCCCGCGAGTAGGACAGCGTCATGTGGAACGAGTAGACCTTGCCGATCCCGGCCTCGAGCAGGATCTGGCCTTCGTCGCCCCAGTCCACCTGGGCCTGCGCCCCGGCCAGGACCTCGAACCGGCGATGCAACCCCGACAATCGCCCGTCGCCGTCGTCCTCGCGTGCCAGACGCCCCCGGGCCTCGGCGACATACAGCTTGATCCGCTGGTAGTGGCCGGTGAAGCCGTGCTCGGCGACCAGCCGCTCATGGACCACGCTGGCCTTCAAACGGGGGTCGGCGGCCAGCCAGGCGTCGATCACCGGCGCGACCGCGTCGACCTTGCGGGTCACCGCGCCCTTCCGCGACGGCGCGGTCGGCGGACCAGACGCGGTATCAGCCGCCAGGTACTTCTTGACGGTGCGCCAGTCCACACCGACCTCGTCGGCGATCTCTCGCCAGGTCGCGCCGGCGGCACGCAGTGGTTGATAGCGGCGTAGGTCCATCCATGCCTCCACGGGCAGGATCACGAGGTGGCCCCCTCCGGTCTTGTCTGCTTGGCGGCTGACAAGACCGGAGGGTGATCACCCCAGGGCGAATCGAGGCGGAACGACTCGCCGGGACCTCAACGACAGATCACCTCGTACGCGGACCTACACGTGAGCTCGTACGCGGACAGGTGTCGCCCGACCACCCGCCGTATCGCGGGCTGACCGGGGTCACGCTGCGAGAGGTCCTCGAGCGCGAGTACGGGATCACGGTGGCTTCGACCGGCAACCGCAACCCGGTCGACCCGAACAAGATCCGCGCCTGCATCGCCCGGCGCGTGGCCGACGGCCCGGACGATGAGGCGGGTTAGAGCGTGTCCCGCGGATCTTGGGGGGCGGTTGCGGTAGGCCATCGGGGTG
>JBIOVW010000727.1:0-3398 GCA_044867945.1 Nakamurella sp.
GCGTCATCTGCGGGTTCGCCGTCGGCGCCGGCCAGGCGTTCACACTTCGACCGCGGCTCGGGCACCTGGCCCTGGCCTGGCCCGCCGCGCTCGCGGTCATCTGGGGGATCGGATGGGCGGTGACCACCGTGGCCGGGATCCAGGTCGACCAGCGGTTCACCGTGTTCGGTTCGTTCGGTGCCATCGCAGTCACCGCCGGCACGGTGGTCCTCCCGCTGATCCTGAGCCGGCGCGAAAGGAGCACGTCACGATGAGCCGTCACATCGTCTTCGGCACCGGCCAGATCGGCCGCCTGTTGACCGAACAACTCGTGGCCCTCGGCCTGGACGTCGCCGCCGTGAATCGCAGCGGCCGCGGTGCGGTCCCCGGCGCCGATCTCATCGCGGGGGATGCCAGCGACCCGGCGTTCACCGCCCGAATCGCCGATGGGGCCGACGCCGTTTACTTCTGCCTCAACGCCACTCAATACGACCGCTGGCCCGAACAGTTCCCGCCCCTGCAAGGCGCCGTCGTTGCGGCGACCGAAGCGACTGGTGCCCGCCTTGTGGTGCTCGAAAACCTCTACGCCTTCGGGCCCGTCGGCGGGCGGGACCTAGTCGAAACCATGCAGGCACGGCCGCCTTCGGCCAAGGCCGCCACCCGGGCCGCGATGACCGACGAGTTGCTCGACGCGCACTGCGCCGGCCGGGTGGAGGTGGCCATCGGTCGGGCCTCGGACTACTTCGGCCCCGGCGCCACGCAGTCCGCGCTCGGCGAGAACGTCTTCGGCGCCGCCCTGACCGGCCGCACCGCGCAGGTCATGGGCAACCCCGGCCTGCCGCACAGCTACTCCTACACCCCCGACGTCGCCGCCGGTCTGGTGATCCTGGGCACCCGGCCAGGCGCCACCGGACATGTGTGGCACCTACCGGTCGCCGAGGCCCGCAGCACTCGGCAGATCATCGAAGAGGTATACGGTCTCGCCGGCCACCGGCCCCGCTCGTTTGCCGCCGGGCGCGCCACGCTGCGGCTGGTCGGGCTGATCAAACCCACGATGCGCGAGTACCAGCACACGTTGTACCAGTTTACCGATCGCTGGGTCGTCGATGACAGCAAGTTCCGCACCGCGTTCGGCGATCACAGCACCCCGCTCGACACCGCGCTGGCCGACACTCTCCGGTGGTACCGGGACGACGCGACGCGCACCCACCAACGACACCTGCGCGACGCACGCCCGGACCGGCCATAGCGGAATCAGCCCGGCGCCACTCGCATCCACCACCAACCCCGAAGGGACCCACCATGACCATGCAGACAACCCGGCGACTCGGCGCAGCCGCGATGGCCGCCGCCGCAAGCCTGGCCATCGCCGGATTCACCGCCCTCGGCTCGATCTTCGACTACCCCGCGATCCTGAAGGCACCCACCGGAGAGATTCTCGACGCGTTCCGCAACCAGCAAACCGCGGTCACCGTATGGTTTCTCGCCCTGATGATCAGCGCGGCGCTGCTCGCGCCCATCGGGGTCCTGCTCGGGCGCGTCGCCGCCGGGCCGCTCGGCAAATGGATCACCGGCATCGGCCTCGCCGCCGGAGCCGTCCAGGTGATCGGCCTGTCAAGATGGGTTCTGCTCGTTCCCGGTGTCAGCGCCGACGCCACGGTGTCGTCCGAGACTGCTGACGCCCACCGTACTTTCCAGCTGCTGCACACATGGCTGGGCACCGTGCTCGGTGAGACCATCGGCTACGCCCTGACCGCAACCTTCACCGTCCTGGTCGTCATCGCCACCAGCGGCAGCATCGCCCCACGCTGGCTTGGGTGGCTGGGCTACGCTTCCGCCGCCCTCATCGTCACCGGCGTCACCGTCCCGCTCGGGTTGTCCGTCGCCGGCGTCAGCAACTTCATCGGCTACGTCGCATGGTGCGCCTGGCTCATCGCGATGGCCGTGATCCTCTGGCGTCCCCGCATGACAACTCGCGGGACCCCGACTCGAACGTCGCTGAACGCCCGGTAGGACGTTCTCGGCCTCAACCCTTGTCCAGATAGTCCTGCTCCTGCTCGGCGATGACCGCGGACACCATGTCGACAAGACCGGGCCACCGAGCCATGTCCGGGTCGTCGCCGACCAGGCCCGCGGCGTCGCCCCGCGCCTTCTCAATGATCTCCCGGTCCCGCAGCAGCGACAGCTGCCGCAGCGCAGTGGATTTCCCGGCCTGCGCGGTGCCCAGCACGTTGCCCTCCCGGCGCAGTTCCAGATCGGCCTCGGCCAGCTCGAACCCGTCGGTGGTGGCGGCGACCGCGTCGAGCCGGACCCGGCCGGGAGTGCCGGCCGGTGCCTCGGTGACCAGCAGGCAGATGCCCGGCGCCGCACCCCGCCCGACCCGCCCGCGCAGCTGGTGCAGCTGGGACATGCCGAACCGTTCGGCGTCCATGATCACCATCATGGAGGCATTGGGCACGTCGACGCCGACCTCGATCACCGTGGTGGCCACCAGCACGTCCAGGTCGCCCCGGGCGAAGGCGGTCATCACCTCGTCCTTCTCCCCCGGCACCAGCCGGCCGTGCAGCACCCCGACCCGCAGGTCGGACAGCGGCCCATCGCGCAGCATGGCGACGACCTGGCCGACGGCCAACGGCGGCCGTCGCGCTGGCTCGTCGCCGGGGTCGGCGTCCGGGTCGAACACGGTGCCGTCCTCGAACAGCTCCCCAGCGTCCTCCTCGCCGATCTTGGGACACACGACATACGCCTGGTGCCCCTTGGCGACCTCCTCCCGGATGCGCTGCCAGGCCCGCTCCACCCAGGCCGGCCTCTCCGCGGCCGGCACCACGGTGGTGCCGATCGGCGACCGACCCCGGGGCAACTCGTTCAGTGTGGAGGTGTCCAGGTCACCGAACACGGTCATGGCGACCGTCCGCGGGATCGGGGTGGCCGTCATCACCAGCACGTGCGGCGGGTTGCCGTCGGGATGCTTGGTACGCAATGCATGTCGTTGCTCGACGCCGAACCGGTGCTGCTCGTCGACCACGATCAGCCCGAGGTTGGCGAAGAAGACCCCCTCGGACAGCAGCGCGTGGGTGCCGACCACGATCCCGGCCTGTCCGGAGGCGATGGTCAGCAGCGCCTGCTTACGAGCGCGGGTCGTCAGGGACCCGGTGAGCAGGGTGATTGCGGTGGATTCGGCCGGCGCACCGAGTTCCCCGCCACGGCCCAGCGGGCCGAGCACGTCGCGCAGGGTCCGGGCGTGCTGCGCGGCGAGCACCTCGGTCGGCGCGAGCATGACGGCCTGCCGACCGGAGTCGATGACCTGCAACATCGCGCGCAGGGCGACAACGGTCTTGCCCGAGCCGACCTCGCCCTGCAGCAGCCGGTTCATCGGGTGGATGGTGGCGAGGTCCTGAGCGATGGTCTCGCCGACCTCC
>JBIOVW010000728.1:0-2558 GCA_044867945.1 Nakamurella sp.
CAGCGGGCGTACGAGCTCGGCCGCTGCAGCGAGTAGAACGGCCCGTTCAGTTCGAGGGTGTCGAAGACCCCGGCGACGTACTCCAGTTCGCGGCGCTGTGCCAGCCCAGTTGGGTAGAACGCTCCTCGACGCCAGTGTGGGTAGCGCCAGCCGGACAGCCCGATCCGGACGACCCGGCTCACCCGGCGGAAAGGCCCGAAGTACCGAGCGCGGACTCGACCCGTGCCACCTTGCCGGAGAGCTCCCCGGTGTGACCCGGCCGGATGTCCGCCTTGAGCACCAGGCTCACTCGGCTGCCGTACCGGCCGGCCACGTCACAGCACTGCTTGACCACGGCCATGCACTCGTCCCACTCACCCTCCAGAGTGGTGAACATGGAGTCCGTGCGGTTGGGCAACCCGGACTCACGGACCACCCGGATGGCCTCCGCCACCGCGGCCGACACCGACCCGGACGCGTCGACGCCACCCAACTCACCGGCGCCCGCCGGGGCGACCGAGAACGCAACCAACATGCCCGCCACCGTAGCCGGGCTCCCTAGAGTCAAGTCCGTCGTGCCTCCCTACGATGAGGGCGGACGAAGCCGCACGGGGGCGCGCGGTGGCAGGAGCGATTCAAGTGAGGCGGGGTCGGGTTGAACGCACCGGTCAGGGACTCACCGACGCCGGCGGCCGCGGGCTCGGGACGGGCCACCAGGGCAAAGGCGTTCCTGATCGCGCAGGCCCGGCAGGCCGGCCGGAGCCCGGTGACCCTGGGTCTCGTCGTCCTGACCTGGGTAATCGGCGCGGTCACCGGAAGCCTACTGGCCGGGCCGTCGACGGACGCCGACACCGGTGACGACCTGCTGGCCCGGGTGGGCGCCGGGGTGCAGAACCTGACCAACGGCCACGTCTGGACGTTCGTGACGTCCGCGCTGTTCGCGAGCGACCTGGTCACCTACCTGGGGTCGACGGTCCTGCTGCTGGGGACCGGCGTGCTGTTCGAGCGCCGGCACGGCAGCCTGCGCACCGCCTGGATGGCCCTGGTGGTGCAGGCGGTGGGCGCGGGACTGGGTGTCTGCGCGATCTGGCTGGCCTCGCAGATCGACTGGACGTGGGCGAACGACCTGGCCGACGAGTTCGCGGTGGGCCCGTCGATGCTGGTCGCCGGCCTGCTGATGGCCTTCAGCGGCGGATGTTCGGTGCTCTGGCGGCGCCGGATCAGACTGACCGTACTGACCGTCTGCCTGGTGCTGCTGCTCTACGGCGGGCAGGCCATCGATGTCCTGCGGATGAGCACGGCGCTGGTCGGTCTGGTGGTCGGCGTGCTGGTGCTGCACACCGGCGAACGCCATTTCACGGCACGGTCCAGCCGCCGGGAGGCCCGGATCCTGGTCGCCCTGGTGGTGGCGGCGACCGCGCTCGGACCGATCCTGGTCGCGTTCACCGGTGGCGGCGGTGTCGACGCCCCGTTCGCCGCGGTCGGCCTGCTGTACGTGGGCATCGATGTCGAGTTCGGCAACGACCTGGGCGTCGCCGCCACGATCATGGCGCTGATCCCCGCGCTGCTGGTCCTGGTCATCGCGGCCGGCCTGCGGCGCGGGCGCGCCTTCGCCTGGTGGGCAGGGATCGTCATGCACGTCATTCTGGTTCTCCTGGGCGGCGTCTTCATGGTCGCCTACTTCCGGTCGCTCCGGGAACTGGGGGACGACCTGGTCGTCGACGGCTTCAACTACGTCCTCTACCTGCTCCCGCTGGTGCTGGTCCCGGCCGCCATCCTGCTGCTGCTCGCCCTGACCAGGCGGGTGTTCTCGGTGCACGCCCCGGCCGGCACCTACCGCCGGTTCGGACTGCTCGTGCTCGGCACGTTCCTGGTGTTGTGGGCGGTGTACGTGCTCATCGGCGCGCTGATGACCGACCACTTCGTCATCGGTGACCCACCCGACGGCGGGCAGCCGACGGTCGGCGAACTCGTCCTCGACTTCCCGCTGCAGCTGCTGCCCAACGGTTACGACGACCTGATCGGGCCGGACATCGCGGCGACCGGCGGGGGCCTTGCCCTGTTCGTGTCCGACTGGGCGCCGGTGACCTTCTGGGTGGTCGTGCTGGTGGGCATGCTGCGCACCTTCGTGACCGCCCGGGTGACCGCTCAGGACGAGGACCGGGCGAGGGCCCGGCTGATCCTGGAACGCCACGGCAGCACCACCCTGGCCTACATGACCACCTGGGGCGGGAACAGCTACTGGTTCTCCGCGGACGGCGAGTCCTATGTCGCGTATCGGGTCGAGGGCGGGGTGGCCATCACGACGGGCGACCCGGTCGGACCCGCCGACGACCTGGAGCGCACCGTGCACGAGTTCGTCGGGTTCTGCAACGACCATGCATGGACCCCGTGCCTGTACAGCACGACCGAGGCGACGAAGCAGGTGACCGACCAACTGGGCTGGCCGGCCCTGCAGGTGGCCGAGGAGACGGTGCTGCGGCTGGGCTCGCTCGCGTTCAGCGGCAAGAAGTTCCAGGACATCCGATCGTCGATCAGCCGGGCCAAGAAGGCCGGCATCGGCGCCGAGTGGATCGTCT
>JBIOVW010000729.1:0-4009 GCA_044867945.1 Nakamurella sp.
TGGGAAAGCCAGCGGTGACATTCGAGGGCATGGCGGCAGACATGAGCAAGATCCCTTCTGAGCTTGCAGAACAGCATGGCAGGACGTCCGCCTCAGGCAAGGCGCGGCACGCCCACCAAGCCACCTCTTGTGGTCAGATCCGGTTTATTGATTGAGAGGCTGTGTCGCATACCACTCCGCGAGCTCGGCGAGACCGTCGTCGAGGGAGACGCGCGGCTGCCAGCCCAGAATTTCGCGAGTGAGCCGCTGGTCGAACCAGTGCGCCGTGGATAGCTGATCGACCAGAAACCGGGTGAGCGGCGGATCATCAGATGCCGGACCTGCCGGTGAGACGCGCTCTCGTAGCGCCCACAAGGACTCCACCGTCGCTCCTCCCGCCCTGGCCACCAGTACGGGCACGTGCCTTGTCGGGACGCGTGCACCGGCAGCCCGGCACACGGCGGCCAGCATCTCAGCGACTGGGCGCGGTTCGCCGTTCGTAACGACCAGCGCGCGACCGCGCGCGTGCGTACAGCGATCCAGTGCCGCCACGAGCGCATCCACCGCATTGCCGACATAGGTCGTATCGATCAACGCAGCTCCCGAGCCGACCAGAGGCAGCCTGCCACGCCTGGCCCGGTCGACGACTCGGGCAATCAACTGCCTGTCCCCCGGACCCCACACCAAGTGCGGCCGAATCGCAACGACAGCAAGCTCGTCGGAGTCGGCGCCGAGCGCTACCTGCTCCGCGAGGGCCTTGCTGCGCGCGTACGGTCCCCGTGCGGTCGCCGGGTCCGCAGGATCGGCACCCCGGCCTACCAGTGATCTTCCTGGATGGGCCACTGCCGGCGACGAGACGTGCACCAGGCGTGCTACGCCCGCGGCCCGGCAGGCGTCGACGACAACCCGCGTCCCACCGACATTGACCCGCAGGTACTCCGCCTCTGGTCCCACGACGTTGACCTTGGCGGCTAGGTGGACGACGGCATCCCGCCCGGCCGTCGCGGCCCGTACGGCGTCCGCGTCGGCCACATCCGCCAGTACTTCCGGCAGCCCGAGACCGGCCGGGCGCCGCTGCAAGACCGTCACGTCGTCACCGCGGGCCGCCAGGGCTAGCGCAACGCAACGCCCGAGCATCCCGGTTGTCCCGGTAACGAGTACTCGCACGCCGCAATCCTCTATGGGTGACCCACTCGGGCTCCGCTGAGCACGTTCTCGGCCCAGCGAGCCAAGCGGGTCCGGTCGATCTTCGCGGCGTGGCGGATGTCCACTGGAAGTGCTGGCACGCTCAACACCGCCGCTAGAGGAATGTCCGCGGCAATCCGTGCGGCCTGGGCAAGTCCATCGTCCGCCAGTCCCGCCCGCACGGGCGAGGTGGGAACCACGACCGCTACCGGCTGCTGAGTGCCCTGAGGGCCGACGCCGACCAGCGCCGCTCCTGTTACTGGTGCCTCCGCTTCGATTCGTTGTTCGAACTGAACTGGAGTAAGAGGTCCGTCCGCTGTCGTGATCACGTGAACCAGCCGGCCCTCCACCCAGAGCCGCCCGGTGGCATCCAGGTGCCCGACATCGCCGGTGCGGTGCCAACCTTGGTTGCGGGAGCTGGCCTCTTCGGTCGCCCACAGCCGGTCGTAGCGGTCCTTGACGTGTGTCGCCGACACGCAGATCTCGCCGGTGACATCAACCACATCATGCGGTGGACCGGTCGCTTGACCGAATGCGTTGAGCGGGCTGATCCCGAGCCGAACGCCCGGGAGTGGGCGGCCGACGCAGACTCCGTTGCCGTGGCCCACCTGCTCCAGCTCGGGCAGCGCAATGTCGGTCACCGGCAGCACTTCGGTCATCCCGTAAGGGGTGTGCAGCTCGGCCGCTGGAAGAACTGTCTGAACGCGGCGCAAGAGTGGCAGCGACACCGGCGCTCCTGCCGAGAGGACAAGCCGGATTCGCGCGAGTGCTGCGCGGTGCTCCTCGGTCAGCCGGTTCGCGGTCACGACCACATTGCGCAGGGCGGCGGGCGACGCGAAGATCAGGGTCGCCCCGATCGCCGCTGCCGCGTCTGCCAGCGCCACGGCGGTCAGAGTGCCAGGTCGGGTGACGTCCATCTGGGGTACGGCTGCGCCGATGCCCAGCGCCGGCCCGTACAACGCGAACGGTGCGAATGCAGCGACCAATCGATCGTCCGGAGTAATGCCGCAGATGGTGCGGACGAGGTCAAGCTGACTTCGCAACTGTGAGTGGCGGTAGACGACACCCTTCGGCGGTCCGGTCGCCCCGGAGGTAAACAAGACCGCGGCCTCCGGGTCGGGAGTCGGTTCACTGTGTTTTTGGCTGGAGCTCGGCCGCGCTTTGGGTCTCCGGGTGAAACGTGCACGATCGTTGTCGCGTCTCCCTCCTATGACGATCCGGCGGCCTGGGATCCGCAGTACGGCGGCGGCAGCCACTGCAGCCGGAACGCTGATCAGATAGTCCGGGTCGGCGCTGCGCAGGGCCTCGGCCATGCGGCGCCAACCCAGCCCGGTGTCAGCGACGACGATCGCAGCACCAGCGCGCCAGCAGGCATACACCGCTGCCGTCAGCTCGAGACTTGGCGGCACCAGTAGCGCGACGCGATGGCCGGGTCCAACGCCGGACTTGCGCAGCGTTTCAGCGAGAGCATCAATCCGCTCAGTGAGCTCCTGGAATGTCGTCAGGCGGGCCCGGCCTGGCTCAGCGATCGCTATGGCGGAACCGGCGGCGTCAGCGACGTCGATTGCCGGACCCGGTGTGCGCTCGGCGGGCGTCGAGGCCGGCCGGCCGATGCGGCTACGAATCCACGCCCAGGCGTGATCGGCTGCCTCTGGCACGTCCTCGGTGACAAGATGTGACGCACCCGCGTACCGATGGACGTCGGCATGCGGCAGCCGGGATTCCAGGTCACGGAGGAACGCCGGCGAAAAGACCGGATCGCGTGGTCCCCAGAGCAGCAGTGAGGGAACCTCGCAGAGATCTGCCAGACCGCTGGCAACCCCCTCGAGCGCCGCTCGGCTGGGATGACTCGGCGACAAGGGAATGTCGGCCACAAAGTCTCGGACCACCCGACGGTACTCGGGCGAAGAGTACGGTGCCTGCAGCGCGGAACGCACCCCATGCGACAGCTGAGCCCGCGTCAATCGCGCGGCGCAACGGACGAAGGTCGCCGTACGTATGCACACCAGATCTCGGAGCAGGCGGTTGTGGACCAGCGGAACGAGGAGCCATGGCCGGGCATCCGCTGGGAGCGATACGCCGGTGTTGGCCAGAATCACCCCGGCGACCTGATCGCGATGGCGCTCGGCCCAGCCGAGCGAGATGGGTCCGCCCCAGTCGTGTCCCGCGGCAACGATCCGGCCGGAAATGTCCAGGGCGGCGGTAAGGGAGTCCAAGTCGTCGATCCGGTCGGTCAGTGACCGTGCGCGGCTGGTCCGCTCGGAATAGCCCATCCCGAGTTGATCGACCGCGAGAACTCGCCAGCCAGGCTCAGCAGCGGCCAGAAACCGGCGCCATAGGTAGGACCAGGTGGGGTTGCCGTGCACGCAGACCAAAGTCCCCTCCGCCGGTGCCACGCCGTTGTCGAGGACGTGCCAGGTGCGCCGTACGCCGTCCTTATCGGCCACGGCGATTGTCCGCGACCAGGCCGGGTCCAACCCCGGCATTGCGGCACGTTCAACGCTTGGCGCCGGCGCAATGAGCAATGCGTCGGTCACCAGATGATTTCGGCGTAGGAGGTATTGAGGCCAGAACCGATGCCCATTAGGAGAATTCGGTCCTCGGCTCGGAGCCGGTCCATGTGCTTGGCGAGGGTGAACGGTACGGCAGCTGGACCCATGTTCCCGTAATTGGGCAAGGTCAGCGGAAAGCGGTCGGCATCGACCTTCAGCGCCGCGGCCATCGCCCGAATGTGGACGACCGAGGTCTGGTGGGCAACGAACCAGTCGATACGACCGGAGTCGAACTCCGCCTTCGCGTCGGCCCAGTCGAACTTCGCCTTCGCATCGTTCCAGGTCGCCACTGC
>JBIOVW010000730.1:0-2408 GCA_044867945.1 Nakamurella sp.
CCGATCCAACACCAGCACCTCGGTCGGCTCCTGCAGCTTCACCGCCTGCTTCAGCAGCACGCGCCGGTGCGCGCTCGGGCTTGGGTCGGGCGGGTCAGCCCGGACCAGCCCCCGCGGGAGTCCGAACCGCTGCTGCCCCACGCTGCCGATCCGCGCGATGATCCCCAGGGGGATCGCCGGCAACGCCTTGCCCGCCGTCGTGCTGTAGTGACTGGTCGGACACCCCTGCAAGCGAGGCCGCCAGAACCCGGTGATGTCGACCGCGACCGGCTGATACACCCCGTGCCGATGCGGCTGCCAGAACCCCTCCGCCTCGACCACCCGGGCCCACTGGTTCACCAACCGCTGACTCGTCCAACTCCCACGCCCCAGGGCCGCCCACGACCGCCGCACCGCGCCAGCCGACAGCCCCGTCGCACTCAACCCTGGGAAGAGCGCCCCGCGTGACAGCAGCAGCTGCCCGCCCAGCAGCATCCAGAAGAGGTGCAGCAGCCCCAGGTTCGTCCCGATTGGCACGTCCACCACCAGCGCACTCACCAGCGTCAGGACGCGATACACTCCCTCTTGCATCCGGTGGGTCCTCCCCGGAGTCCAGGCTTCAAGCACCCGTACTCTAGGCCGTCGACCCACCGCGATGCAGCCTCGCTCCTCTGGTCAGACGCTCACCCCTGACACTTGGCGAAAACTAAGGACTCGGGCAGAAATAACCTTCCCAGAGCGAGGGCGAGGTAGCCGAGGCGTATGATGATGTGGTGGACGGGGACGGGGAGCTGACGGAGAAGGTGTCGGCGCTGTTGCCGTACTTGAATGAGCGGCAGCGGCGGTTGTTCTTGGCGGTCGAGGCGCGCGCCTTGGGCCATGGCGGGGTGGTCCGGGTGGCGCGGGCCGCCGGGGTCTCGCGGCCGACCATCCAGCAGGGGCTGCGGGAGCTGGCCGGGTCGGAGCCCCCCACCGAGCGGGTCCGCCGGGTGGGAGGTGGCCGCAAATCGCTGGCGGAGCGGGACCCAGCCCTGCTGACCGATCTCGAGGCGTTGGTCGATCCGGACACGCGGGGCGACCCGATGTCGCCGTTGCGGTGGACCTGCAAGAGCACGCGACAGTTGGCGGGTGCGCTGCAGGAGCGTGGACACCGGGTCGGGTATCGGACGGTGGCCGCGTTACTCGATCAGGCCGGCTACAGCTTGCAAGCGGCGGCCAAGACGCTGGAAGGGAACCAGCATCCGGACCGGGATGCGCAGTTCCACTACCTCAACGACCAGGTCAAAGCGTTTCTGGCAGCGAGCCAGCCCGTGGTCTCCGTCGACGCCAAGAAGAAGGAGTTGGTCGGCGCCTTCAAGAACGGCGGGCGGGAATGGCAGCCGCAGGGGCGGCCCGAGCCGGTCAACGTCCACGATTTCCCGGACAAGCAGGTGGGCAAGGCGATCCCGTACGGGGTCTACGATGCGGGCCGCAACGCGGGCTGGGTCACGGTCGGTCGGGATCACGACACGGCCACATTCGCGGTGGCCAGTCTCCGCCGCTGGTGGCAGGTGGTAGGGATGGACGCCTATCCCGGAGCCGAGCGGCTGCTCATCTGCGCCGATGGCGGGGGCAGCAACGGCTATCGGGTCCGCCTGTGGAAGGTCGAGCTGCAGCAGTTCGCCGACGCGACCGGCCTGGCGGTGACCGTCTGTCACCTCCCGCCCGGGACCAGCAAGTGGAACAAGATCGAACACCGCCTGTTCGCCCAGATCAGCATGAACTGGCGTGGCCGCCCGCTGATCAGTCACGAGATCATCGTCGACCTCATCGGGGCGACGACGACCGCCACAGGACTCCGGGTCCAGGCCGAACTGGATCCGGGCGCATACCCAACCAAGGTGAAGGTGTCAGACGACGAGCTCGCGACCGTGCACCTGACCCCGCACCCCTTCCACGGCGAGTGGAACTACACCGTCACCCCGCGCCCGACAGCCCATATGTAAACCTTATTCTTGCCCGAAACCTAAGGTCTGAGTGCTGCCGCCTGGATGCAGGCCGCCGGCAGCACCACCAGATCGCGCTCACGCAAGACGCCGCACTGATCGAGGATCCGCTCCAGCGCAGGAGGATGACCCCGATCGGCGCGGCGTCGCCGTTCCAGGATCTCGGCGTCCGCGATCACCACATCCACGCCGTACTCGTCCAGCACGGTCGCCAGCGGAGCCAGCGTCGGCGCGTAGTAGGCGGCCCGAAACGCCTCGGTGCGCTCGCGCAGCGGCAGGTAGTAGCCCGGCTGATACGGCAACGCGTGCTCGAACGACGTCAGGACGGCCCGCTGGCCGAGCAGCGGCAGGATGTTGCTGTCGGCCGGGAGCGCTCCCACCAGCGTGTCCGGCGGGGTCTGGCGGAGATAGGCGTAGATCGCCGGGTACCGCCCGGCAACGTAG
>JBIOVW010000731.1:0-4723 GCA_044867945.1 Nakamurella sp.
CGAGGATCTCTGCCTGGTCCAGCGTGTTGGCCAGGGCCGCGCTGCTGCGGGTCTTGCCCTTGGGTTGCAGGCGGTGCTGCGCGGTGATGGTGCGGATCACTGTGGGGCCGACGTCGGTGACCAGCGACTCCAGCCATCGCACCCCGACCGGCCGCACCGGCCAGCCGTCGCGGGGCACCGCCGCGGACGCGTGCCACCAGGTCGACCCGTCCTCGGCGTGCACCTCCAGCCCGTCGCGGTGAGCCGCGTAGGAGGGCCACGCGCTGCGCGCCGAATCCAGGTCGGCGGCGTCGTCGATGCCGTAGGACGGGGCGTAGAGGTGTCTGATCAGTCCGGCCAGCCGGCGTGGCGTGAGTCCTTGCCGCACGTGCAGGCCTTGCCGGGCCGCCTCCCGGGCGACCTGCCCCGTCGCTTCGTACGCGGCCTGGGCCAGCGTGTCGGCGGTGACCGGGCCTCGCAGCGCGGCCCGCCGGGACAGCTGGCCCAGCGGCATGGCCAGGGTCATGAAGGTGCGGTAGGACTCGCCGGTGGCTTCGACCCGGCCGGCCAGGGTCCGCAGGTTCTCGGCCAGCAGCGGGCTCGCCTCGGGGTCGAGGTGGTCCTCAACCCACTTGTAGTACTCCCCCGGGTCGACCGGGACGATACGGGTGGCCAGGTCGATCTGGTCGACCGGGATGTCTGGTCGGGCGACCGCGTAGAGCAGCCGGCCGAACTTCACCCCGAACCGGTCGGTCTCGGCCGGCTCCCGCAGCCCGTCGCCGCCGCCGACCACCTCCAGGGTCGTGGAGAGGTAGTCGATGCCGTGGCGGACCACGGCCAGCTCGGCCCGTCCGTGGGGCGGGGCGACGCCCAGGAACTCGACCCGTCCCAGCTCGGCGGGCAGCACCACCAGGCCGTCCTCGGCGATCACCGGGTCGTACCGGGACGCGCCGGTGCGCGCTCCCAGCGCCGCGATCAGGCGGTCGCGTCGCCGGGTCAGCCACGCATCGCCCTCGCTGGTGACTCGCTGGGAGACCGCCCACACCGTCGCCGGGATCGCGACCAGCACCACCAACACCGGGACGCTCTTGGCGGTGACCATCACCAGCACCGCCACCAGCCCGTAGCCTCCGGCGACCAGGAGCGCCTTGGGTCCCCAGCTGCCCAGCACACCACGCCGCCGGGTCTCCCCGCCCAGCACGCACTGCCGGCCGCCGACGGTGGCGGCCGGGCTGCCTAGCGCGGTCACCTGGCGTCAGCCTTCCAGCCGGCGCCGCCGCCCGCCCCCGGGGCGCCGTTGTCGGGTCCGGTGGGCTCCCACGGTGGCCAGACCACCGGCCGTCGCTGCGGACCCTGCCGGTCCGGTGGCTGCCCCGGTCCTGGCTGCCGGCGCTGAGGCACCGGGCCAGGCCGGCCGGGGTCCCGCCCCGGGTCCGGCGGCCTGGGCGGGCCGCCCGGCGGCCGGGACGAGCCCGGCGGGCGAGCCGACGGACGGCTGACTGGCGGCTGGTAGGGCCGGTCCCGGCTCGGGACACCGCCGCCACCGCCGCGCCGGCCCATCAGCGTCAACGCCCGCACGGTGGACTGGGTCACCGCTCCCGGTGTCGGCGCCGCGGTCCGCACCGCGCGCGATCCGGCCATGGTGTCGTGCCCGCCGCCGGCGATCAGGTTGCCCACGACCATGCCGAGCACGATTGGCGCGGACACGCACGCGATCGTCCCGACCGCGACGAACACCAGCAGGCCGAACCGGTCCGCGCCGGGCTCTGCCGCCCGGGAGCCGCCGAAGGCCCCCCACAGCACCCAGAAGCCGAAGAACAGCGCCGCCGGTGTCAGCAGCGCCCCGGCCAGACCACCCATCAATTTGAACGCGGCGCCCCGCCACCGCGGGTTCACCGCCAGCCCGGCCAGGATCGGGAACAGCAGCGTGAGCAGGTACACCGCAAACCCGGCGAAGGCCAGCTCGAACAGCGCTACTACGGCGGCCAGGAAGATGATCCCGGCGAACACCAGCAGAGTCAGCGCGCCGCCGGACAACCCGCCCACGTCGTTCATCTCCGCCATCGTGTCGACGTAGACCTTGATCGCCGAGCCGGCCTCGGGCGCGGTCTCGGTGCCGAACCAGTGCGCGAGGGCGTTGACCGCGTCGACGCCGATCATCACCAGCGCCGGCATGGCTACCACCACCGGCACATACAGGACCGCCCGGGACATCGCCTCCCGCGCCAGGAGCGCGGCCTCCGGACCGCCGCGGGCCAGCCGGCCCATCGCCGCGGTCAGGCTGAACGCCATCACCACCAGCCCCAGCGCGTAGCACACCGCGTACCGGCTACCCCACCAGTCCGCGCCGCGCAGCTCCGGCTTGGTCGAGTCCAGCAGCTGCTTCTGCAACGTGGCGAGCAGCTCCGTCGACCCGACCGCGGCCGACTTGGCCCACTCATCGACGATCCCCGCCGGCGTGAACTGCTTGAGGGTCTCCTGCGCCCTCATCGCCAACGGCGTCGCCTTCGCCGCCACCGCCGCTCCCGCCCCGACCGGCGACTCCCTGAGGACCTTGCCCCCCAGCTTCGCCGCCCCGCACAGCAGTTTTGTTGCCGCTCCTGGGGTATCGCAGATCCCCTGTGCGATCGGGGCAGCAGGCAGGGCGGTGGGGGTGCTGGCCGCCGATGCTGGCGCGGCCGCGACGCTGCAGATCGCCAACAGCGCACCGGCCAGCACGAGCCAGACGCGGGTGCTGATGGTCACGGGGTGGCCACCCCCTCGGGGTAGGCCGAGGTGTCCTCGACGGCGTTGCGCACCATCACCCACCCGTGCGAGGCCGGGAGCAGTTCGGCGCGCTCGGCGAAGCTGACGTTCAGCGCCGCACGTTCCGCCGGTTCCGGAATGGTCCGGTTCCCCAATGTGAGCTCGTCGGGGATGGTGAGGTCATCGAGGCGCCAGTCGCCGCGGTCCCATGCGACCGCCACTCGGAAGGCAACCCAGTGCACTTCGGCGTCCCCGCTGCCGTTCGACCGGGCCGTTCCGGTGAGCAGCGGCCCCCACAGGTCGATCTTGACCCGATCGGCGGTGGCTCCGGGCAGCACCCGGTAGGCGCCGTACTCCGGGACAATCGTGCCGCCGAGGTAGGTCGAGTAGGGGTCCACGGTGCCGTCGCCGAGGCGGACCTGGCCGTTCTCGTCAAGCCCGGCCTTCGCCCGAGCCTCCTCGGCCTCGGCGGCCGTGGTGGGAAAGCCCTTGCCTGCCGCGTGGTTGGTGTAGACGTACTGGTTCAGCGGCTCCCGGGCCGCCTCGACGACGTTCAGAGGCCCGGACGCACCGACGGTGAGGTTGATCGCGGCCGCGGCCGCGCCGTCCACGGTGTGGGGGTACCTGATCGGGATGCCGAACAGGTCCTCGGCGCCACCCTCACCGGCGGTGACGGTTCCGAACGGCAGCGCATCGGCAGCCGGCTTCACCGTCCCGGTGCTGGGCGTGGTGTCGGGCTTGACGCCGGAGGTGTGGTCGTCGCCGCCACGCTGGCTCAGTGCGAACACCATGACCGCGGCCGCGAGCAGGCCGATGATCACCGCGAGGATCAGCCCGCGGCTCGGCCTGCGCCGCCCGCCGTCCCCTGCTGGTGGAGGCGTGGTCGGCGGCCGGGTGGGCTGCTCACGTGAGACCACGTAGTCCATGATCGGCTCCCCCTTCGTCGAGGTCCTCGCTGCTACCCGGCCAGCACGCCGTAGATCAGGGGCAGCACGGCCAGTCCCATCACAGCGCCGCCGGACCACAGCAGCGTCTGCTTGCCCTCCTCGATGCCATCGGCCACCCGCTGGGTGCGGCCTCGGGCCAGGGTGGCAAAGCCGATCACCATGTGGAATCCGCAGTAGCAGAAAGCCAGCACCCAGGTCAGGGCGAGCAGCATCCCGACCTTGGAGCTCAGCAGCCCGCTGAACGGGCCGAACGACGGGTCGATCCCGTCGAACGGGTTGTAGCTGTCGGCTGCGGCGACGGCGGCGAGCAGGTGAGTGCTGAGAGTCGTGAACATCTGTGTCTCCTTGGTTCCCGAGAATGCGAAGGGTTGACAGAAGCGGGTGGTCAGAAGGGGCGGTCGGCGTCTTTGATCTGGTCGACCACGGCGGCCGCAAGGGTCAGGCCGGCGCGGCGGGTGGACCGGTGCAGCTCGTCCAGGTCGATCAGCGACCCCTCGGCGATGTGCCGATCCCACGGGACCCGCACCACGGCGCCGGCCTTGGACTCGAAGTGCCGCTGCACCTCGCCGACGTCGACCTGCGAGCCGGTGGTCTCCACCAGCGCGACGATCGCCTGCTGGGCCAGCTCGGGGTACCCGAACGCCTCGACCATGTCGATGGTCTCCGACGCCGCGCGCGCCTCATCGACCTTGGTCCCGGCCACCACCACGATGCAGTCGGCCCGGGCCAGCACCGCGGCCAGGACCGCATGGGTGAAGTCGGTGCCCGTGTCGGTGACCGCCACCGAGTAGAACTGGCTGAGCAGCTCGGCGACCTTCAGGTACTCCGCGCCGCCGAACGCTCTGGCCCGGTGCGGGTCGCTTTCGGAGGCGATCACGTCCAGCCGGGTCGCGTCTCGGGACACCAGCCGGGACATGTCCGCGAACGAGCCGACGGTGTCCCGGGCATCGACCACGTCCCACACCGTGGCCGGCGTCTGCCGGGCGGTGCGCAGGATCAGCGTGCCCGCGTCGGGGTTGGCGTCGATCGCCACCGTCCGGTCATGGCGAAGG
>JBIOVW010000732.1:0-2491 GCA_044867945.1 Nakamurella sp.
ACCCATGGGCGCTGGCGGGCGTGATGATCCGCGAGGACCTTACGAGCGGGTCCCGACACGTCCTTCTGGCGACGACAACAGGTCACGGCTTGTCGCTGACCTCGCGATCCCAAACCAGCGGGATGAGTGAGTACAGCAGCGCGGGTTCGGGTACGGCGCCGCACTGGTTGCGGCTCGTCCGCGCCGGCGATACGTTCACCGCCCTCGGGTCCGTGAACGGTTCGGAGTGGACCACCGCGGGCTCGGCGTCGCTGCCAATGGGGTCGACCGTCCACGTCGGTTTGGCGGTGACCAGCCACAACAACTCGGTGCTCTCGACCAGCACCTTCAGCAATGTCGCGATCACCCGCTCGGCCGACACCACACCACCGGTCATCTCCAGGGTGGGCGTCGGCAACGCGAACCAGAACGGGGCAAGTATCACCTGGTCAACCGATGAACCGGCATCCTCTCAGATCGAATACGGCAAGACCACGGCCTACGGGATGTCCACGGCCGTGAACGCTTCACTGGTGGCCGCCCATTCCATCGTGGTGAGCGGGCTGGATGCCGGCACTACGTACCACTTCCGGGTGAAGTCGAGGGACGCCGCGGGGAATCTTGCGACGGGCGCCGACGGATTATTCAGCACACCCGGTGCGAGTACGACGACGAGCGCTGTTCCGACGTCGACCACACCCACACCGACCGTCTCGCGCACGTCCGCACCGACCCCAACCGCCCGATCGACGACGACACCGAGCACGTCGACCAAGGCGCCGACCACCGCGCCGGTGCCGGCCTCCGACGATGTCAGTCTGCGCGCTCGGGCGAACCGGAACTACGTCACGGCTGAGCGCGCCGGCGCCGCACCGCTCATTGCGAACCGGACTGTCATCGGCCCCTGGGAGACGTTCGATCTCATCAATCGCGGTGTCGGCCAGGTGGCGCTGAGAGCCCATGCGAACAAGCGGTATGTGTGTGCGGACAACGCCGGGGCATCCTCGCTCATCGCGAACCGGACGTCCGTCGGTCCCTGGGAGACCTTCATCCTCGTCCGCAACTCGGACGGAACGGAAAGCCTCAAATCCCGAGCGAACGGCAAGTATGTGACGGCTGAGAGTGCCGGAGCCGTGGCGCTCATCGCGAACCGGACGGCGATCGGTCCCTGGGAGAAGTTCGACCTCGTCGAGGACTAACCCGGCCCAGCGGACGGTACCCTCGCCCAAGACCCCTCGTCGCCTCGACGAGGGGCTTTTGGCGTGACCAGGGAGTTGACGTGAGTTCGGGTGCCTTGCGCGGGTTGTTGTCGGCGGTGGCGGACGATCCGTTCTTCGCCTCGTTGCGAGAGGCGACCGGGGCGATCACGCACCGGGTGACCGGGCCGCCGGCGATCCGGCCGTTCGTGGTGGGCGCCCTCGCCGCCGGATTCCCGGACAACGGGGTGCCGGTGCTGCTGGTGACTGCGACCGGCCGGGAGGCGGAGGCCGCGGTCGCGTCGATCGGCGACCTGATCGGTGACGAGAACGTCGCGCTGTTTCCGTCGTGGGAGACGCTGCCGCACGAGCGGCTGTCCCCGCGGGCGGACACGGTCGGGCGGCGGCTGGCCACGCTGCGGCGCATCACGCACCCGGAGGAACACCCGGCCGGCTACCCGGCGGTGGTCGTGGCCACCATCCGCTCGGTGATCCAGCCGATGGCCCCGCACCTGGGCGAGATGGCGCCGATCACTCTGCGGGCCGGCGAGGAGGTCGACCTCACCGACCTGGTCGACCGGCTGGTCGCGCTGGCCTACAGCCGGGTCGACATGGTCGAGAAGCGCGGCGAGATCGCGGTCCGCGGCGGGATTCTCGACATCTTCCCGCCGACGGACGACCATCCGGTACGGGTCGAGTTCTGGGGCGACGAGATCACCGACCTGCGCACGTTCGGGGTGACCGACCAACGTTCGCTGACGGCGGTCGAGACGATGGTGGCGCCGCCGTGTCGGGAAATCCTGCTGACCGAAGACGTGCGCGAGCGGGCGAAGCAGTTGTCGGCGCGGCAGACCGGCGACCCGACGCTCGCCCAGATGCTGGACAACCTGGCCAACGGGATCACCGTCGAGGGGATGGAATCGCTGATCCCCGTCCTGGTCGGTGACGATCTCGAGTTGCTGCCAAACCTGGTGCGCAAGGGCACGCACGTGGTGCTGGCCGAGCCGGAACGGATCCGGACCCGCGCGGCCGACCTGGTCCGCACCGGCGAGGAGTTCCTGGCGGCTTCCTGGATGGCCGCCGCCACCGGCGGCCGGGCGCCGATCGACCTGGGGTCGTCGGCCTACCGGTCGCTCGGGGACGTGCTGGACGTGATCCGGGACGCAGAGCTGCCGATCTGGCGGGTCGCATCGTTCGAATCCGGCGAGCACCCGGAGGAACCCGACAGCCCGGCGGTCACCGCCGCGCCCGCCTACCGGGGCGAGCTGGCCACCGCCATCCGTGACGCCCGGGAGCGGCAGGCCGCCGGCGGATCC
>JBIOVW010000733.1:0-3465 GCA_044867945.1 Nakamurella sp.
GGTGCCCGGCGCTCCCCGCCCGCCGCGGATGGGCAACAACCCGTTCGGTGTCCAGCAGCCACGCACGGCGCCGCCGCGTCCCGGAGGCGGTGTGCCCGGCGCACCGCGCCCGCCGATGGGCCGTCCAGGTGGGGCTCCCGGCGCTTCCGGAGCCCGTCCCGGCGCGCCGGGCGGTCGTCCCGGCGTGCCCGGCGGCGGACCCCGTCCCGGCGCCCCCGGCGGTCGTCCCGGCGCCGGCGCGCGCCCCGGTGGCGCCCCCGGCGGTTACCGGGGTGGTCCCGGCGGCGGCACCGGTGGTCCCGGTGGCGGCGGTGGTGGCTACCGCGGTCCCGGCGGTGGTACCGGTGGTCCCGGTGGCGGTGGCGGTGGTCGTCCGGGTGGTGGCGGCGGTCGTGGTCGCGGCGGCGCCGCGGGCGCGTTCGGTCGGCAGGGCGGTCCGGCCCGCAAGGGCCGCAAGTCCAAGAAGCAGCGCCGCCAGGAGTTCGACAACATGCAGGCGCCGTCGATCGGCGGCGTTGCGCTGCCGCGCGGCAACGGGTCGACCATCCGGCTCGCCCGCGGTTCGTCGCTCGCCGACTTCGCCGACAAGATCGACGCCAACCCGGCGTCGATGGTGCAGGCGTTGTTCCACCTCGGCGAGATGGTCACCGCCACCCAGTCGGTGTCCGACGACATCCTCGAGCTCCTCGGCTCGGAGATGGGCTACCAGGTCGAGATCGTCTCCCCGGACGACGAGGACCGCGAGCTGCTGGAGTCCTTCGACCTCACCTATGGCGAGAACGAGGGCGACGAGACCGACCTGGTGATCCGCCCGCCGGTCGTCACCGTCATGGGCCACGTCGACCACGGCAAGACCAAGCTGCTGGACGCGATCCGGAACACCCACGTCGTGGACAAGGAGGCCGGTGGCATCACCCAGCACATCGGCGCCTACCAGGTCGCGACCCACCTGGGCGACGACGAGCGGCTGATCACCTTCATCGACACCCCGGGTCACGAGGCGTTCACCGCCATGCGGGCCCGTGGCTCGCAGTCCACGGACATCGTGGTGCTGGTGGTCGCGGCCGACGACGGCGTCATGCCGCAGACGGTGGAGGCGATCAACCACGCCAAGGCCGCGGACGTGCCGATCGTGGTGGCGATCAACAAGATCGACAAGGAGGGGGCCAACCCCGACAAGATCCGCCAGCAGCTCACCGAGTACGGGCTGGTCGCCGAGGAGTACGGCGGCGAGACCATGTTCGTGGAGATCTCGGCGCGGCAGCGGATCAACATCGAGGGTCTGCTCGAGGCGATCCTGCTGACCGCGGACGCGGCGCTGGACCTGCGGGCGAACCCCGCCATGGAGGCCCAGGGCGTGGCCATCGAGGCACACCTGGACCGCGGTCGCGGAGCGGTGGCAACCGTCCTGGTGCAGCGCGGCACGCTGCGCGTCGGCGACTCGATCGTCGCCGGAAACGCCTACGGGCGGGTCCGCGCGATGCTCGGCGACCACGGCGAGAACGTGGCCGAGGCGTATCCGTCCCGCCCGGTGCAGGTGCTCGGGTTCACCTCGGTGCCCGGCGCCGGCGACTCGTTCATGGTCGTCGAGGAGGACCGGGTGGCCCGACAGATCGCCGAACGGCGGCAGGCCCGGACGCGCAAGGCCCAGATCGGCACCCGCCGGCGGATCTCGCTGGAGGACCTGGGCGCCGCGCTGGCCGAGAAGAAGATCGAGCAGCTCACGCTGATCATCAAGGGCGACAACTCCGGCACCGTCGAGGCGCTGGAGGACTCGCTGATCAAGCTGGACGTGGGCGAGGAGGTCGACCTGCGGGTGGTGCATCGCGGGGTCGGCGGCATCACCCAGGACGACATCAACCTGGCGGCCACCACCGACGCCATCGTCATCGGCTTCAACGTCAAGCCGGTGCGCGGGGTGCAGGAACTGGCCGACCGCGAGGGTGTCGACATCCGCTACTACACGGTCATCTACCAGGCCATCGACGAGGTGGAGCAGGCGCTCAAGGGGCTGCTCAAGCCCGAGTTCGAAGAGGTGCGGACGGGGTCGGCGGAGATCCGGGAGATCTTCCGGTCCTCCAAGTTCGGCAACATCGCCGGCTGTATCGTGCGCAGCGGTGAGATCCGCCGGAACGCCAAGGCCCGGTTGCTCCGCGGCGGCGTGGTGCTCAACGACAACCTGCAGATCGACTCGCTCCGCCGGTTCAAGGACGACGCCACCGAGGTCCGCGAGGGCTTCGAGTGCGGCATCGGCCTCGGCTCGTGGAACAACATCGAACTGGAGGACGTCATCGAGACCTACGAGGTCCGGGAGAAGCCGCGCGCCTGACCCTGCCCGGAGCTGACCCTGCCCGGAGCTGACCCTGCCCCGAAGTTGACCCCTGCAGGCCCGGCCCGAAGTTGATCATGGCGTTCTGCCGGCGACACGCCGATCGTTTTCGGCGACACGCATTACCGGCCAGGCAGAACGCCATCAACTCGAAATCGGGGGTGGGTACGGGTGGGTGCGAAGCTCGGGGACGCCGTGTATGTCGGTGTCCTGGAGTGCGACGTGCTGCTGGGCGCGGTCGACTCGCTCAAGCACAAGCGCGCCGTCGTCCGGCCGATGCTGGCCCGGCTGCGTCGGCTGGACGTGGCGGCGACCGAGGCGGGCGACCCCGACCGGCACCGCCGGGCGCTGATCGCGGTCGCTACCGTTGCCTCGGACCCGGCGCAGGTGCAACGGGTGCTGGACACCTGCGAGCGCCAGGTCGCCGGCGAAGTGGAGATCGAGGTGCTGTCCACCCGGCGGCGGGTGATCGGCACGCACGACGAGGAGTAGGCGAGGTAGTTCGGATGGCAGACACCGCACGGGCCCGTCGGCTGGCCAAGCGCATTGTCAGCATCGTGGCCACCCAGATCCAGCACGACGTGAAGGACCCGCGACTGGACATGGTGACGATCACCGCCGCAACCGTCACCCCCGACCTGCGGGAGGCGACGGTCTACTACACCGTCTACGGCGACGACGATGTGGTCGCCGCGGCCGGTGCCGGTCTGGCCAGCGCGACCGGAGTGCTGCGCTCCGCGGTCGGTCACGACACCGGCATCAAGTTCACCCCCACGCTAGAGTTCCGGCTTGACGCCGTCCCGGCCAACGCGCACCGGATCGACGAGCTGCTCGCGGCGGCCCGCGACGCCGACGCCCGGGTTGCCCAGCAGGCCGCCGGGGCCAGCTACGCGGGCGATTCGGACCCGTACAAGACTCCCCGGGTCGCCGACGACGACTCGGTCGGCGAAACCAAGGATTCTGTCGTCGCCGACCCGGCCGATGCCGATGCGATGCGCGCTCCGTCGGATGCGGTTCGCGCTCCGTCGGATGCGGTGGACAGCGGCGCGAACGCCCCGGGCGAGCGGGTACCGTAACGATGCGCCGGCATGGGAGCCGGCGGCACCGCCGACCCGCATCGGAACCCCACCCCTGGT
>JBIOVW010000734.1:0-3410 GCA_044867945.1 Nakamurella sp.
ACTCCCGCCCCTGCAGTGCCGAATGGCGCCCTCGCGAGCTCGGGCGACCAGGGCCTGGTCAGCCATCGGGCATCGTCCCGGCCAGCTCGTCGGCCAGCGCGATCGCCGCGTCCGCGAATCCGGGCACGGTGATGTCGGACCCCGGGTCCAACCTGAGCTGTCGGCTCAGTCCGTTACGCCCAGGTACCCGGCGCAGCACGACCCATCCGCCGGCGCCGGGATACGGCAGGTGCCGACTGGCCGCCACTGACCGCCGCACCCGGTTGTGCACGATGTCGGTCAGTCCGCTGCGAGCGGCCAGCGGAAAGATCAGTTCGGGCTCGTCGACCAGCACTTCGAACCCGTCGACGAGCTGATGGACGACCCTGGTCGGGATCACCGACAGCACCCGCGCGGTCAACCGGGCGCGGGCGATCAGCTCCCAGCCGATCCGGCGCGCCGGCAGGTCCGGACGGTCTGGGCCGGCCAGCACCCACAGCCCGATCCGGCTCACGGCCAGCATCTGCCCGTCCTCGCAAGCCACCGTGACCGCGATCCGCTCGTCATTGTCGAGGGCCGACCGCAGGGCCTCCGGCAGCGAACTGCGTCGCCACCATCGCGCGTTCACGTCACCGAACTCCCACAACAACACCGTCCGCTCGGCAAGCCTCGCTCACGTCGCCGCCCCCACCGGACAGCCTCGCAAGCTCGGCCGCCCCGAACCGGGCGCCGACGACTGCGCCCATGGTTTGCTCGGCAAGCCTCGCTCACGAATCACCCCAGGCCCGCTTGGTCAACGCCAGGCGGTACTTGGTGAACTCGAACAGATCCGCATTCAGCTCGCGGGCCAGGGCGCTGTCGCCGGTGGCCTCCGCTCGCTGCAACGCCGACTTCAGCTGCAATTCCTGCCGCATCGCCTGCCGCTCGGCCAGCCGCGCGATGATGGACCCGGCGTATCGGGCGTCGACCTGGTCGGTGGGCCACTCCGGTCGCTCGACCGCCAGTTCGCTGACCAACGACCGCAGGCCCCCCTCCGGCAGCTCGCCGCGGACCTCATCCACCCAGGCGGGGCCGGTCCGATCGCCATCCGGGCCGCCGACCCCCTCGATCGCCCGATGCACGCTGGCGTACGCGGGCGCCTTGAACACCTCGGGTTTGATCATCCCGTAGGCCGCGGCCACCAGCGCCGGCTCCTGCAGCGCCAGCTTGAGTGCCTCCCGTTCGGCCTTGAGTTCCCGGTCGCGCGGGTCGGGCCGGCCAGCATCCGGCGGCCCCTGGTCGGGAGGCGGCTCGGGTGCCCGGTCACTATCGGCGTTCCGCGGTTCGGGGCGTCGCCGGTCCGCGCCCTCGGGGGTCCGGGCGGCGGCCCTGGCGGCGCGGCGTACCCGCATCCGGGTCTCCTGGATGTCCGTGCCGGCGAACATCGCAAGTGTCTTGGCGAACTGGTCGCGCAGCAGATCGTCCTTGATCCGGGCGACCAGCGGAACCCCGGCGTTCAGCGCGGCGTACTCGCCCTCCGCCGTCTCCAGGTTGAACTGTCCCACCGCCGACTGGATCGCGAACTCGAACAGATTCCTGGCCGAGCCGACCAGCTCGCGCAGCGCCTCGTCCCCCCTGGCCTGCCGCAGCTCGCACGGGTCCATGCCGCCCGGCTCGATCGCGACGTAGGTGTTGGCGGCGAAGCGCTGGTCCGATTCGAACGCCTTGAGCGCCGCCTGCCGGCCGGCGGCGTCGCCGTCGAAGGTGTAGACGACGGTCCCGTCCTTGGCCCGGATGCCGCCCGGACCGGCCTGGCTGTCCAGCAGATAGCGGCGCAGCACGGTGATGTGCTCGTCACCGAAGGCGGTGCCGCAGGACGCGACCGCGGTGGTCACCCCGGCCAGGTGCATGGCCATCACGTCGGTGTATCCCTCGACCACCACCACCCGCCGCTGCTTGATGATCTCCCGCTTGGCCAGGTCGAGCCCGTACAGCACCTGGGACTTGCGGTACAGCGGGGTTTCCGACGTGTTCAGGTACTTCGCCTGGATCCGGTCGTCGTCGAACAGGCGGCGCGCGCCGAAGCCGACGACGTCGCCGGCGGCGTCCCGGATCGACCACAGCAGGCGGCGGTGGAACTGGTCGATGGGCCCGCGCTGACCCTGCCTGGCCAGCCCCGCCCGGTAGAGCTCATCGAGCGAGAACCCCTGCGCGGTCAGCGCTTTGACCAACGCGTCCCAACTGTCGGGGGCGTAGCCGCAGCCGAAGTGGGCGGCCGCGGCCAGGTCGAAGCCCCGCTCGGCGAGGAAGTCGCGGGCCGGCTGGGCGTCCGGGGTGGCGAGTTGCTCGGCGTAGAACGCGGCCGCCGCCTTGTTCGCGGCCAGCAACCGGGGCCGGGAGCCGCGCTCGGTCCTGGTGGAGGTACCGCCCTCGACCAGGCTCAGGCCGATGCCGGCCCGTTCGGCCAGCCGCTGCACGGACTCGATGAACGTCAGGTGATCGATCTCCTGCAGGAACGAGAACACGTCCCCGCCCTTGCCGCAGCCGAAGCAGTGGTAGTAGCCGCGGGCCGGGCTGACCTGGAACGACGGGGTCTTCTCGTCGTGAAAGGGGCACAGCCCCTTGAGGTTGCCGCCGCCGGCGTTGCGCAACGCGACGTACTCCCCGACCACCTGCTCGATGCGGCTGGCGTCGCGGACCCGCTCCCGATCCGCATCCGTGATCCGCCCAGCCACGAGGCGAGTCTAGGTCCGCGGGGGCACCGCCTCGGACCTGTCCACAATCAGTGTGGATGGATCACCGCTGTTTTGAGCCCGCCCGCCCGCCCAGCCTGCGCTCAGGCGCTCAAGCGCTGGTGCCTGGCCACCGCCTGCGCGTCGGTGAGCAGGCTGACCTGGTCCAGCACGATGCGCAGCCGGGCCTCGTCGTCGGGGGCGTCGCGGAAGTCGGCGGCGAACAGCGGGTCCAACGCGTCGACGCCGTGGTGGAGGGTGGCCAGCACCAGGCCGGTCAGCAGTTCCTGTTCCCGCTGCTGGATGCGCAGCCGGCCCGGGTCGGACATCACGTACCGGCCGGCGACCGCCTTGAGCACGGCGACCTCGGCCCGCAGCAGCCGGGGCACCTGCAGGTCGGCCCGGTAGCGCAGCAGCGGCCCGTCGCCGCCGGCCACTCGGGTGGCGGCGATCGCGCCGGTGGAGAACCGCCCGGTCAGTTCGCTGGTCATCGCCTTGACCGCGGCGTCGGCGGTCGGCCCCGGCGGGTGGCCCAGGCTGGCGGCGACCGCCGGCAGCGCCAGCAGGTCGTCCAGCACGGTGCGCAGGTCGTCCGCGGACTCGGCGCTGTAGGGGCCGGCCGCGGCGCACACGGCGTCCCGTTCGTCCTGGTCGGTCAGCCGGGCCAGGTCGATCCGGCCCGATGCGACGCCGTCCTCGACATCGTGCACCGAGTAGGCG
>JBIOVW010000735.1:0-2464 GCA_044867945.1 Nakamurella sp.
TGCGCTGGTTCGGCTGCATCGGATCGGCAATCAGCGCCCTGGCCCTGTACTTCGTGCCGGTGTACGTCAGCGACAACTACTGGGTCTCGATCGCCTGTGCGGCGTTCTTCGGGATCACCCTGGCCGGGTTCACCCCGATCTCGGTGCTCATGTCGCTGATGGCTCCGGACCAGAGGGGCAACTCCATCGCCGTGCTCAACCTCGGCGCCGGCGCCGCCACGTTCGTCGGGCCGCTGATCGTCGCCGTGTTCCTCGATCTGATCGGAGCCGGCGGGGTCACCATCATCTTCGCCGGGCTCTACGTGGCCGCCGGCATCGCCGTGCACTGGCTCAAACTCCCCAAGGAATCCGAAGAAGCGGTCGCCCACGGAACACCGCTCGAGTACGTCCACGAAGCGCCCGAGCACCGGCACATCTGACCGACCTGCCGCACGCCGCACCTACGGCCGGCCCCGGGAGAGCGATTCCCCGGGGCCGGTCTGTACGTGTCGACCAAGCGGCCGGCCGTTGAAGACCGCGGCCGTTCCACGCGCCCAGGGGCCAGGTCAGATTCGAGCCCGGCGAGTGGTGGGGACAGACGGCGCAGAGCCCGAGAACTAGGGCGGCCGTGCTCGGGGGGTTCAGTGGCCGGTGACCGCGCTGACGTTGATCTCCAAGGGGACGACGTCGGTGCGCACGTAGGTCTCGTACACGTCGTAGCGGCGGCCGCCCGTGGACCAGGACGTCGAGCGGATCTGCGGCATGGGCGCGGTCTTCTTGATGTCCAGCGCTTTGGCGATCTCGAGTGTCGGCAGCACGGCGCGGATGGACCGGTGCGCCCCGGCCAGCGGAAATCCGGACCGGGTCAGCAGTTCGCTCAGCGACGCGGTGCCGGCCAGTACGTCCGTAGCCTGGGCCACGTATTCGGCGGCAATCGGTGGAATGTAGTTGATGCTGAAGACCGCGGGATGGCCGTCCAGATGGCGGAGTCGAACCAGTTCGAAACCCTCGCTGCCCTCGGGAAGCCGCAGCTCGTGGCAGGCGAAGGCCGGCAGTACTGCAACGCCCGAGCGGATGACCTGGGTGGTCACCGAACGGTTCTGATGGGTGATCGCGTTCTCCAGGAATCCCTGGCTGCCCTGGATCAGCCACCCGTGGTCGGTGTCGCGGTCGCCGGCGAACACGCCGCGATTGGCGACCCGATACACCAGACCCCGCGCCTCCAACACCTGCAAAGCCTGTCGCACCGTCGCCCGGGAGATCCCGAACTCCTTGCACAACTCGTTCTCACTGGGCAGCCGGGAGTCCCGCTCGATCCGCCCGGTCTCCAACCGACGTTCCAATACCGCGCACAACTGCTGGTAGTACGGGATTTCGGACTGTCTCTCGATCACGTCCCCGACGGCATCGGATGCCAGCATCATTTTGTTGGCCTTTCCACCCGCGCTCGACCATGATCCATGTTCCGACCATCATACTGCTCGTCCGTACTGTTCATACAGACCAAGACCAGCGGCTTCGCGGGGAGTGTCGCGCCGAGGATCCACCAGGCGCCAACCAGGCCGAGCTTTCGGCTACCGCCGGCACCGGCCGCGGCACCTTCGTACCGGCCGAGCTGGCCCCGAGATCATCAGTGCCGAGCACCGCCGGATACGCGGACCCAATGACCTCCCCGGGGCTGTTGCCCACATGCAGCAGCCGGGCCGCCGCCGTCCTCGCCACCGACGGACGCCTCCCCGCCTTGTTGTCGAGAGTGGCCGGTGCAACACCCGCATCACCGCGGCCAGACGCTTCTCCTCCGGGGCGGCATCGCTGGCGTGCAGCATTTCCCGCCACCGGGCCACGCGCAGGCGGGCGGATCGCCGGGTCCCGTCCGTACAGCTGGGCAACGACCCGCCCGGCGGCATCTTGCTGGTGCGAAGCCGGACGTGCAGGCCGTTATTGCGGTGCAGGCTCACATCGGCCGCTGTCACCGACGAGTTCGGAGCGGCGGAACGCCCCGGCGAATCCCATCAGCAGCAGGGCGGTGTCCCGACAACCGGCCACCCCGGCCAGCCGGGCGCGACATCCCAAAGCAGTCCACCAACCCCCGGACATCCGTGAGAAGCAGCGGCGCCCGCCGCGCCGGTGGCGCGGCCCGGATCCGGCCCCGACAGCGCCCGGCGGGGCGAATCCGGGTCGGCCCGCGGCGCCCAGGTTGATCGAGGACATCCCGCCGGGTCAGCATGGCCGGCCGGTACCGGAACGTGCCGTTCGACTTCTGCTTCGCGGCGCTCGCGGTCGCGTATGCGGCGACCGGCGCCGTCGGGGACCGACAGACACGGTACCCGTTCTCGGAGGCCAGGACGTGAACCGCTGCCAGTCGGCGCCGTAGGCCCGCGGGAAGCCGCCGCGAGAGCGGCGTCACCATCCGGAACAGCTCGCCGACCGCGTCCGGCGGCAGCATCCCAGCGCCGGTAGGTCGGCCGGCGGGATCGCGACCAGG
>JBIOVW010000736.1:0-3257 GCA_044867945.1 Nakamurella sp.
GTCCTTGTCACCGCCGTAGCCGTGCACGAACACGACCGGCGCGCCCTTGACCTCGCCCTCGGGTTCGAGGACCGCGTAGGAAATGGTGGCGCCGTTCACCCCGACCGAGCCCAGCTTCGGGCCGGAATCGTCCTGGATGTCGCCGGACGCCAGCTGCTCCCTGGCCTGCGCCAGTGCCGCGTCGATCTCGTCCTGGGGCACGTCGGCGTCGGCGACCAGGGCGATGGTGCCGCCCACCGGCACGTCGACCATGGTCTCGACGACCAACGCCCGCACGGTGCCGGACCAGGTGGATTCCAGGGCGCCGGCGATCTTGTCGGTGTCGATCTCGCAGATGTCCTGGCCCTCGGTGAGTTCGTCACCCTCGGCGACGAACCAGTCGGTGACCTTGCCGGACTCCATCGACAGGCCCCACTTGGGCATGGTGATCCGCTGGATCCGGTCGGTCACTTGGCTGGTCGGGGTCTCTTCGACGGTGGTCACGTGATCACCCGGTCCAATCGGTGACGGTCTTCACCGCGTTGACGATGTCCTGGGCCTGCGGGATGTACAGGTCCTCCAGCGACCGGGCGAACGGCACCGGCACGTGCGGCGGGCTGACCATCTTAATCGGCGCCTTCAGGTCGCCGAAGGCCTCGGAGCACACCTGGGCGCTGATGTCGGTGGCCATGTTGCAGCGGGGGCTGGACTCGTCGACGATCACCAGCCGGCCGGTCTTCTCCACCGATTCCAGGATGGTGTCCAGGTCCAGCGGGCTGGTGGTGCGCGGATCGATGATCTCCGCCTGGACACCGGAGGCCTCCAGTTCGGCGGCCGCCTCGACGGCCTTGCTGACCATCCAGCCCATCGCCACGATCGTCACGTCGTCGCCCTCCCGGACCACGTTCGCCTCGCCGAACGGGATGGTGTAGCTCTCCTCGGGCACCGGGCCGGTGACGTCGTACATCGCCTTGTGCTCCAGGAAGATGACCGGGTCGTTGTCCCGGATCGACTGGATCAGCAGACCTTTCACCTCGTAAGGGCTGGATGGCAGGACGACCTTCAGGCCGGGCAGGTGGGTGAAGATCGGGTACAGCGCCTGCGAGTGTTGGGCCGCGGCGGACAGTCCGGCCCCGTACATGGCGCGGATGGTGACCGGGGTGACCGCCTTGCCGCCGAACATGTACCGGAACTTGGCCGCCTGGTTCATGATCTGGTCCAGGCAGACGCCCATGAAGTCGATGAACATCAGTTCGGCGACCGGACGCAGCCCGCGGGTGGCGGCGCCGACGGCCGCGCCGATGAAGCCGGACTCGGTGATCGGGGTGTCCAGCACGCGGCCGGGGAACTTCGGGTACAGGCCCTTGGTGACGCCGAGGACGCCGCCCCAGGCGTCGTCGTCGCCGTCGCCGGCAACCCCGCCGGCCACGTCCTCGCCCATCACGATGACGTTGGGGTCGCGTTCCATCTCCTGCACGAGGGCCTCGTTGACCGCCTCGCGGTAGCTGATCGTGCGTGTCGCCATGATTGTCTGTCTCCCTCTGGTTCTCGCGAGCCGGTTTCAGTACTTGACGTAGACGTCGGTGAGCAGGTCGGCGGCGCCGGGCACCGCGGCGGCCTTGGCCTCGGCGACGGATTCCTCGATGAGATCAGCCACCTCGGCGTCGACCTGGTCGAGCTGGGCGTCGGTGAGCCGGCCGGTCTCGGTGACCCGCTTGCGGAACCGCTTGAGGCAGTCCAGGTTCTCGCGGGCGTTGCCGATCTCGTTGCGGGGCCGGTAGGTCTGTTGGTCGCCCTCGAAGTGCCCGTAGTAGCGGGTGAGTTTCACCTCGATCAGGGTGGGGCCGCCGCCTTCCCGGGCCCGCCGGATCGCCTCACCGGCCACCTCATGGACGGCGAAGAAGTCGAAGCCGTCGACGACGACGCCGGGCATGCCGTAGCCGGCCGCACGGTCGGCGATGTTGTCCGCGGACACCGACCACGTGGACGCGGTGGCCTCGGCGTAGCCGTTGTTCTCGGCCACGAAGATGGCCGGCAGGTTCCACACCGACGCCAGGTTCATCGCCTCGGCGGTGGTGCCCTGGTTGGAGGCGCCGTCGCCGAAGAACGCGATGCCGACACCACCGTCACCCTTGATCTTGGCGGCCAGCGCGGTGCCGCAGATCAGCGGCGGTCCACCGCCGACGATGCCGTTGGCACCGAGCATGCCCTTGGACAGGTCGGCGATGTGCATCGAGCCGCCCTTGCCGCGGCAGGAACCGGTGATCTTGCCGAAGATCTCGGCCATCATCGGCTTGATGTCAACGCCCTTGGCGATGCAGTGGCCGTGGCCTCGGTGGGTGGAGGCGATGGTGTCCCGGTCGGGATCCAGATGCGCGCAGATGCCGGCGGCGGAGGCCTCCTCACCGGCGTACAGATGCACGAAGCCGGGAATGTCGCCGGTGGCGAACTCGTCGTGCACCCGGTCCTCGAACGCCCGGATGGACCGCATGGTCCGGTAGGCATCGAGCAGCCGTGCGGGGGTCAGGCCGTCATCGACGCCGGTGGTCGGCCGGTCGAGCGTCTGGGTCATGGTGTCTCCTTCGCTGGGCCCCGGTGGGTCCGGGGGTTTATCGGGTGAGGAGTGCCTGGGTGTGGGTGGATGCGCCCAGGGCGGCGGGCACGTCGATCACCCTGGGGCCGTCGTGCCGCAGGGTGACGGTCACGGTGTCGTCCGGGCCGAACTCCAGTTCGCGCTCGCCGTCGACGGCGACGGTGCCCCGGCTTTCCCCGATCGTCCGGGGTCGATCGGGTTGCAGTTCGCCGACCGCGGTGACGCCGACGGGCTGCAGCAGGCCGGGCGCCAGGGGAGCCAGCACGGTGTGCGCGGCCCGGGCCGGGTCGTCGAGCATGACGGCCGCGCCGTGGGTGTCGCGGCGGTGGGTGGGCATCAGCCGGCCGACGATGGACGACAGGCCGATGCCGTGCGGTTCGCCGAAGGTGCAGTACAGCTCGCGCAACGACGTGCCGGTCCACAGCGCCCGGGATCCGACGTCGACCGTCGTGCTGACGCAGGCGTCGACCAGGGCGACCTCGTGTTCGACTCCGCCGTCCCGCCTTGCCACCTCGACGTGCAGGAGCTTGCATCGGGTATCGGGAACGGTGGCCGCGCCGATCGCGATCATGCCGACGGCCATGCCGGCCACGGTCGCCTCCAGCATGACCGGGAACGCGTTGTTGGTGCCGGTGGACAGGGCGAGCATCGGCGTGTCGCCCAGTCCCGGCACCGCGGCCCGCAT
>JBIOVW010000737.1:0-7020 GCA_044867945.1 Nakamurella sp.
CGACCCGCGCGTATCACGACGCGAGGGAGAAGGTCGGCATCGTCAACGCGGACCTGCAGGAGAACGTGGCCGGGCTGCGGGTCTCGCAGGCGTTGGGTCGGCAGCAGGTCAACGCCGAAGGTTTCTCCGCACGCAGTGACGACTACCGGCGCAGCCGGATGCGGGCCCAGACCGCGATCTCCATCTACTTCCCGTTCGTCGCCATGCTGTCCGAACTCGCAGCCGCGGCGGTGCTGGGCTCCGGGGTGACCCGGGTCATCGCCGGGACGATGACCGTCGGCACACTGATGGCGTTCGTGCTCTACCTGGACAGCTTCTTCACCCCGATCCAGCAGCTGTCCCAGGTGTTCGATTCGTATCAGCAGGCCCAGGTGGGCCTGCAGCGGATCGGCGAGCTGCTGAACACCTCCACGTCCACCCCGGCCGCCGAGCGACCGCCGCCGGTCCCGGCCCGGTTGGGCGAACTCGCGGCCGAACGGGTCGGCTACCGGTACGCGGGCGCCGACCCGGACGCTGCCCCGGCCCTCGACGGGGTTGACCTGACCTTTGCGCCCGGGCAGACCGTCGCCGTGGTCGGGTCGACCGGCGCCGGCAAGTCGACTCTGGTCAAGATGCTGGCCCGGTTCTACGACCCGACCGTAGGGGCGGTCACCGCGGCCGGCACCGACATCCGACGCTTCGACCTGGGCGCGTACCGGCGCCGGCTGGGCGTGGTCCCGCAGGAGCCGCATCTGTTCATCGGCACGGTCCGGGACAACATCGCATACGGCCGGCCCGACGCCACCGACGCCGAGGTCGAGGCGGCCGCCCGCTCCGTCGGCGCCCTCGCCGCCATCGGCGCGTTGACCGGCGGCTTCCACCATCCGGTCGAGGAGCGCGGCCGCAACCTGTCCGCCGGTCAGCGGCAGCTGATCTCCCTCGCCCGCGCTGAATTGGTCGACCCGGAGATCCTGCTGCTGGACGAGGCGACCGCCGCCCTGGACCCGGCCGCCGAGGGCGCCGTCCTGGCCGCCACCGACCGGTTGGCCCGCGGCCGCACGACCGTGGTCGTCGCCCACCGGTTGACCACCGCCGCCAGGGCCGACCGGATCGTGGTGATGGAACACGGACGGGTGGCAGAGACCGGACAGCACGACGAACTCCTGCGACGCGGCGGTGCGTACGCCCGCCTGTACGCCGAACAGCACACACAAGTGGGTGACGCCACGTCACGTACCTGAGCGACGGCGTTGTTCGCAGGTCTAGCCTGGTTTGGAACCGACCACATCGCATCAGAACAGGCGGACATTCACCGTGTCGTCAGCAGCGCCCGAGTTCGGCCCCAACGATTGGTTCGTCGAGGAGAAGTACCAGCAGTTCCTTGCCGACCCCAAGAGCGTGGACCCGATCTGGCGTGACTTCTTCGCGGACGCCAAGGCACCGAGCACCCTGATCGGTGTCAGGGCCGCCAACGGGGCGACGAAGGCGCCCGCGCCCGCCGCCGCAGCGCCCGCCCCCGTCGTGAATTCGGTCCCCCCGCCGCCTCCGCCGCCCAACCGGCCCCGGCGGACCCCCGCACCGGCCTCCCCCACACCGGCCTCCCCCGCGGCCCGGCCGGCCCCCGCGGGAGGCAAGGAAAGCGTCGACACCACGCCCCCCGCCCCCGCGCAGCAGAAGCGCCCGGCGACCACCGCGACCCCCGACGACATGGTCGCGGCCAGGGCCGCCAAGGCGGCCAAGGCGGCGCACCAGGCGGAAGGCGACGGGCTGACCACCACCCCGCTGCGCGGCGTCGCGGCGGCGGTCGTCAAGAACATGACCTCCTCGCTGGAGGTACCGACCGCCACCTCGGTGCGCGCGGTCCCGGCCAAGCTGATGGCCGACAACCGGATCGTGATCAACAACTTCCTCAAGCGCAACCGCGGCGGGAAGATCTCCTTCACCCACCTCATCGGGTACGCCATCGTCCGGGCGATCAGCGACTTCCCGAACATGAACCGGCACTTCGCCGCGGCGGACGGCAAGCCGACCATGGTGACGCCGGCGCACGTCAACCTCGGCCTGGCCATCGACCTGCCCGGCAAGGACGGTGGCCGCAACCTGGTCGTGGTGCCGATCCGCAGCGCCGAGACGATGAGCTTCACCCAGTTCTGGAGCTCCTACGAGCAGGTGGTGCGCAAGGCGCGGCAGGGTGCGCTGACCGCCGAGGACTACCAGGGCACCACGATCTCGCTGACCAACCCCGGCGGCATCGGCACCAATCATTCCGTGCCGCGGCTGATGGAGGGCCAGTCCGCGATCATCGGCGTCGGTGCGTTGGAGTACCCCGCCGCGTTCCAGGGCGCGTCCGACCAGACGCTGGCCGATCTGGGTGTCTCCAAGATCATCACGCTGACCTCGACGTACGACCACCGGGTGATCCAGGGCGCCGAGTCCGGCGAGTTCCTGCGCCGCATCCACCAGCTGCTGATCGGTGAGGACCAGTTCTACGACGACGTCTTCACCTCCCTGCGGATCCCGTACGAGCCGGTCCGCTGGGTCAGGGATCTCGAGGTCGGCCGGCACGGACAGATCGACAAGACCGCGCGGGTCCTGGAGATCATCGACGCCTACCGCACCCGCGGCCACCTGATGGCCGACACCGACCCACTTAACTACCGGCAGCGCCGGCACCCCGACCTGGATGTGCTTTCGCACGGCCTGACCCTGTGGGACCTGGACCGCGAGTTCGCCGTCGGCGGCTTCAACGACCGGGACTTCATGAAGCTGCGCGACGTGCTCGGTGTGCTGCGCAACTCCTACTGCCGCACCGTCGGCATCGAGTACATGCACATCATGGACCCGGTGCAGCGCCGGTGGATCCAGCAGCGGGTCGAGGTCATCCACGAGAAGCCGCCGGTCGACGAGCAGAAGTACATCCTGGGTCGGCTCAACAGCGCCGAGGCGTTCGAGACGTTCCTGCAGACCAAGTACATCGGCCAGAAGCGGTTCTCCCTGGAGGGCGGGGAAACCGTGATCGCGCTGCTGGACGCCGCGTTGAACAAGTCCGCCGAGTACGGGATGGACGAGGTCGTCATCGGTATGGCGCACCGCGGCCGGCTGAACGTGCTGGCCAACATCGTCGGCAAGCCCTACTCGCAGATCTTCCGCGAGTTCGAGGGCAACATGGACCCCGGCCAGGCCCACGGGTCCGGTGACGTGAAGTACCACCTGGGAGCCGAGGGCAAATACATCCGCCCGTTCGGCGAGGGTCAGGTCGACGTCACCCTGGTGGCCAACCCGTCGCATCTCGAGGTCGTCGACCCGGTGCTGGAGGGTGTGGCCCGAGCCAAGCAGGACATGCTCAACCTGGGCGAAGAGGGCTACACCGTGATGCCGATCGCGATCCACGGCGACGCCGCGTTCGCCGGCCAGGGCGTGGTCGCCGAAACCCTGAACCTGTCCCTGCTGCGCGGGTACCGCACCGGCGGCACCATGCACGTGATCATCAACAACCAGGTGGGGTTCACCACCGCCCCGGAGTCGTCCCGGTCCAGCGAGTACTGCACGGACGTCGCCAAGATGATCCAGGCGCCGATCTTCCACGTGAACGGCGACGACCCCGAGGCCGCGGTGTGGGTGGCCCGGCTCGCGGTGGAGTACCGGCAGACGTTCGGCCGGGACGTCGTCATCGACATGGTCTGCTACCGCCGCCGCGGGCACAACGAGGGCGACGACCCGTCGATGACGAACCCGCTGATGTACCAGATCATCGACGGCAAGCGGTCCGTCCGCCGGATCTACACCGAGGCGCTGATCGGCCGCGGGGACATCACGCCGCAGGACGCCGAGGAAGCGCTGCGCGACTACCACACCCAGCTCGAACGGGTGTTCAACGAGGTCCGTGAGCTGGAACGGGCCGTCGTCGCCCCCTCGCCGTCGGTGGAGGCCGAACAGCCGATCCCGCCACGGGTGGAGACCAGGATCAGCCAGCAGGTGCTGGAACGCATCGCCGACGTGGCGCTGGAGTTCCCGCCGGGCTTCACCCCGCACCCGCGGGTCAAGCAGGTGCTGCAGAAGCGGGCCGAGATGGCTCGTGAGGGCGGTATCGACTGGGCGTTCGGTGAGCTGCTCGCCGTCGGCTCGATCGCGATCGAGGGCCGACTGGTCCGGATGTCCGGCCAGGACACCCGCCGGGGCACCTTCGTGCAGCGGCACTCCGCGCTGATCGACAAGACCACCGGCGCGGAGTACCTGCCGTTTCAGCACCTGTCGGACGAGCAGGGACGCGTCCTGATCTACGACTCGGCCCTGAGCGAGTACGCCGCGTTGGGCTTCGAGTACGGCTACTCGGTGGCCAACCGGGACGCCCTGGTGCTCTGGGAGGCGCAGTTCGGCGACTTCGTCAACGGCGCCCAGTCGGTGATCGACGAGTATCTGTCCTCCGGCGAGGCCAAATGGGGCCAGCAGTCGGGCGTCGTGCTGCTGCTGCCGCACGCGCACGAGGGCCAGGGCCCGGACCACACGTCCGGTCGCATCGAGCGGTTCCTGCAGCTGTGCGCGGAGGGCTCGATGACGATCGCGGTGCCGTCCACCCCGGCGAACTACTTCCACCTGCTGCGCCGGCACGTGCTGGACGGGGTGCACCGGCCGATGGTGGTCTTCACACCCAAGTCGATGCTGCGCAACAAGGCGGCGGTCTCCTCGGTCAAGGACTTCACGCACGGCAAGTTCGAATCGGTGATCGCCGACTCCACCATCGCCCCACTGCACGTCAAGAAGGTGCTGCTGACCAGCGGCAAGCTGTACTACGAGCTGGACGCATACCGCAAGGCGCACGACATCACCGACACCGCTGTCGTCCGGCTGGAACAGATCTACCCGGTGCCGCGGCGCAAGCTGTTGCACGTGCTGGAGTCCTACCCGAACGTCCTCGACTTCCGCTGGGTGCAGGAGGAGCCGGCCAACCAGGGGTCCTGGACGTTCCTGGCCCTGGCGCTGCCGGAGATGCTGCCCCGGCTCACCGGAATCCAGCGGGTGTCCCGCAGGGCGATGGCCGCCCCGTCGGCAGGCTCGGCGAAGGTGCACGACGTCGAGCAGCAGGCGGTGATCGCGGCGGCGTTCGCCCGCTGAACGAATATTCGGTTTATATTGGGGCATGCCCAAGGTGACCGACGCCCATCGCGCCGCCCGGCGCGACCAGATCCTGCAGGCCGCGTGGAAGTGTTTCGCCCGCAAGGGATTCCATGGCACATCCATGTCCGATGTGATCTCCGAGGCGGGTCTGTCGGCCGGCGCCGTGTACCTGTACTTCCGGTCCAAGGACGAGATCATCGTCGGCGTGACCGGCGAGGTGTTCGCCGGCATCCAGGAACGAGGGATCAGGTTCGTCACCCGGGACCCGCCGCCGAGCCCGGCCGAGATCGCCGATTTCCTGGTCGAGCAACCCATCATCGCCCGTTCGCAGGCCCCGGAGGATCTGTTCCCGCTTCTGCTGTCCGTCTGGTCGGAGGCATCTCGCAACCCGACGGTCAACGAGGTGGCGCGCAAGCTGCTCGACGAGCTGCGCACCATGCTGGGCCGGGCCCTGCAGCGGTGGATCGATGCGGGCAACCACCTCTCGGTCGACCCCGACCGGCTCGCCCCGGTGATGATGGCGCTGGTGCAGGGCATGGTGATGCAGATCGCGATCGACGGCCGGCCGCCGTTCGAGGAATACCGCAAGACCGTTCGCACCCTGTTCGAGTCGGCACAGGCCCCGGCAGTTCAGTAGGCGCGGCGCGCCGACGCGTACTGATGGCGAATCACCGCCTGCGGGTCCGGCGCAAGCACCGCGGCCGTGTCGACCGCCCAGGCCGGACGCTCGCCGGTGAGCACCCAACCGGCCTGCACCGCGCCGCCCATCGCGACGTACTCGCCGGGCGTCGGCACCACGACCGGTACATCGAACACCTGCGCCGCCACCTGCTGTACCGCCGGGTTCAGCGCGGCGCCCCCGATCAGCAGCAGCCGCTCCGGACGCACCCCCTGCCGCACCATCGCGCCCAGGCCGTCGGCCAACCCGCACAGCATGCCCTCGACGGCGGCACGGGCCACGTGCCGGCGGCTGGTGGAGGCCATGGTCAGGCCGGTGAGCGACGCGGTGGCGGTCGGCAGGTTCGGCGTCCGCTCACCCTCGAAGTAGGGCACCAGGACCGCGCCGTTGGCGCCGGGTTGCGACTGCAGGGCCAGCTCCGCCAGCCCGGCGTGGTCGACCCCGAGCAGCCCGGCGACGGCGTCCAGCACCCGGGCGGCGTTGAGGGTGGCGATCAACGGCAGGAACAGGCCACTGGCGTCGGCGAAGCCGGCCACCACGCCGCCCGGGTCCCTGATCGGTTCCGTGGTGACCGCGAACACGGTACCGCTGGTGCCGATGGACACCACGCAGTCGCCCTCCATCGCCCCCAGACCCAGGGCGGCACCGGCATTGTCGCCCGCGCCGGGGCCCACCACGAGGTGGCCGGCCTTGCCGGCGGGCTCGCCCGGACCGAGCACCCTGGGCAGCACCGCGTCGTGACCGAGCGCCCGGACGAGCAGGTCCCGGTCGTAGTCGCCGGTGGCCGGCGACCAGTAGGCGGTGCCGCTGGCGTCGGAACGGTCGGTGGTCAACTCGTCGAGATCCGGCCCGAGCGGGCTGTCCGGTCCGTACCCACGCAGCCGCCAGGTCAGCCAGTCGTGCGGCAGCGCGACCGCGGCCACCCTTGCCGCGTTCGCCGGCTCGGCGTCCCGCAGCCAGCGGAGCTTGGTCGCGGTGAACGAGGCCACCGGCACGACCCCGGTGCGGGCCACATACTCGTCCGCACCGACCTCGTCGATCAGCCGGCGCGCCGCGTCGGCACTGCGGGTGTCGTTCCACAGAAGCGCATCCCGGACGACGTTGCCGTGCTCGTCCAGGGCGACCATGCCGTGCTGCTGGCCGGCGATCGAGATCGCCGCGACGTCGTCGAGGCCCCCGGCCCCGTCGATCGCGGTCTGCAGGGCCTCCCACCAGGCCGCCGGCGGCACGGCGCTGCCGTCCGGGTG
>JBIOVW010000738.1:0-5449 GCA_044867945.1 Nakamurella sp.
TCGGCGGGCTGACACCGAGCACGGACGCGACGTCCGCAGCGGCCGGCCCATCGGCGGCGAACCGGAGGTTCGTCATGGTCCGGTACGGATCGACGATGACCCCGAACCCGTCGGGCAGCTGCTACAGGGCCTGCAAGCGGGTCTGCAGCGGGTGAGTGCGTACGAGTTGGCTAGCCATCACGACGGTTCCCTTCCGGATCGACCAACACCGGGCCGGTGATCTGCACCGGCACCAACGCATCGCGCACGGGCACGTGGACGGTTTCGCCGATCCGGGACTGCCCGGCCCGGACCAGCGCGAGGGCGAACGGCCGGCCCAGTTCGGCGCTGCGATAGCTGGAGGTGACGTGACCGAGCATCGGCACCGGCGGCGGCGGCAACTGCCCGTCGGCGCAGAACTCGATGATCTGTGAACCTTCGGGCAGCACCGTCTGCGCGTCCGTGGGCAGCAGGCCGACGAGCTGCTTGCGCAGGGGGTTGCGGTTCTCGGCCCGGTCGAAGGACCGTTTGCCGACGAAGTCGACCTTCTTCTTGGACACCACCCAGTCCATGCCCAGGTCCTGCGGGGTGATGGTGCCGTCGGTGTCCTGACCGATGATCGGGTAACCCTTCTCGGCCCGCAGCACGTGCATGGTCTCGGTGCCGTACGGGGTGATCCCGTGGGGCCGGCCGGCCTCGATGATCCGTTCCCAGACCGCCTTGGCGTACCAGGGATTGACGTACACCTCGAAGGCCAGTTCGCCGGAGAAGCTGATCCGGGCCAGCCGCACCGGCACCCCGTCCAGTCGGGTGTCCTGCCAGCTCATGAACGGGAAGTCATCGTTGGACACGTCGAGGTCGGGGAACAAGGAACCGATCACGGCTCGTGACTTGGGGCCGACGACCGGGAAGGTGGACCACTGCTCGGTCACCGAGGTCAGCGACACCCGCAGGTCGGGCCATTCGGTCTGGTGCCATTCCTCCATCCAGTCAAGGATTTTCGCGGCCCCGCCGGTGGTGGTCAGGACCAGGAACCGGTCGTCGGCCAACCGAAGCACGGTGCCGTCGTCGATGACCATGCCGTCGGCGCCGCACATCACCCCGTACCGGACCCGGCCGGGTTTGAGGCTGCTCATCAGGTTGGTGTAGAGCCGGTCCATCAGGATCCCGGCGTCCGGGCCCGGCACGTCGATCTTGCCCAGGGTGGAGCCGTCCAGGATGCCGACCCCGGCCCGGGTGGCCGCGCACTCGCGCAGCACCGCCGCCTCCATGTCCTCGCCGTCCCGCGGGTAGTAGCGGGCCCGCTTCCACTGGCCGACGTCCTCGAACACGGCGCCGTGGGCCACGTGCCAGTCGTGGGTGGCGGTGAGGCGTTCCGGGTCGTACAGGCTGCCCCGGTCCCGGCCGGCCAGTGCGGCGAACGGGACGGGGGTGTACGGGGGGCGGAAGGTGGTGGTGCCGGTGTCTGCCACCGGGATGCCGAGCAGGTCGGCGACGATCCCGGAGGCCACGATGCCGGAGGTCTTGCCCTGGTCGTGGGCGGTGCCGATGGTGGTGTACCGCTTGATGTGCTCGAGCGAGCGCATGCCGGCGCCCCAAGCGTGCCGAATGTCCTGCACGGTGGCGTCCCGCTGGACGTCGACGAACTGGACCGAACCGTCCGGGTCGTCGGAGTCGGGCACCCGCCACAGCACGGCCGGCGCGGTGGCCGGCGTCGGCTCGTCGACCGACGGCAGGTCGGTGGCCTGCCCGACGGTGAAACCGACCTGGTGCAGAGCGGTCTGCGCGGCGTCCTGGCCGCTGCGCAGGCAGCCGGCGAGGTCGAACGACCCGGTGGCGGCGCCGGCGACGGACAGAGCGTGCACCGGGTCGCCGGGCAGGAAGGCGCCCAGCTGCTCGTCGTAGCGCAGCCGCCCCTGGGCCTGGCTGAACAGGTGCACGGCCGGGTTCCAGCCACCGCTGACCAGCAGCGTGTCGCAGGCCATGGCCTCGCGGTCGCCGACCTCGCCGTCCTGCCACGACGCGACCAGCGCGTGGGTGACCCGCTCGGTGCCCGCCGTGTCGACCACGACATGACCGGCGCGGACGTCGATGCCGCGGTTGCGCAGCTGCTCGGTCCAGTACTGCGAGGCCCGGGGTCGGGCGTCGACGACGGCGGCGATCCGCACGCCGGCATCGGCCAGGTCGACCGCGACGGGATAGGCGCTGTCGTTGGTGGTGAATACCACGGCTTGTTCGCCGACCCGCACCCCGTAGCGGTGCAGGTACGTGCGGGCAGCGTGGGCCAGCATGATCCCGGGCCGGTCGTTGTTGCCGAACACCACGGGGCGTTCGTGGGCGCCGGTGGCGACCACGATGTGCTTGGCCCGGATCCGCCAGACCCGTTGCCGCGCCGCATTGGTCGGTGCGTCGGCGCCCAGGTGGTCGGTGCGCCGCTGCAGGGCCAGCACCAGAGCGTCGTCGTACAGGCCGAACGCGGTAGTCCGCTGCAGGTGCACGACCTGACCGGCGGCGGCGAGCTCGGCGACCGCCGCGGCCACCCACTGCTGCGCCGGGGCACCGTCGATCCGGTCGGTGGACCCGAGCAGGGCGCCGCCGGCCTCGGACTGCTCGTCGACCAGGGCGACCCGAGCTCCGCTGCGGGCGGCAGCGACCGCGGCCTGCAGGCCGGCCGGCCCGGCACCCACGATCAGCACGTCCACGTGCAGGTGCTTGCTGTCGTAGCGGGCAGGGTCCGGCACGTCGGCCAGCCGGCCCTGGCCGGGGATGCCGTGTGCGGCCAGCCCGTCGTGCAGCTCGACGGTGGCGGCCAGCAGCATCGGCTCCGGGAACGGCTCGGTGACCTGCACCAGGCCGCCGGGGTCCTCGGCCCAGGCGGCGCCGATGCCGCGAGGCCGGCCCAGCTTGATGCTGGTGCCGGTCTGGTGCCGGCCGGCGGCCAGCAGCGCCGAGGCCAGGGTGTCGCCGGGGTGCCCGGTCAGGCTCTCACCGGCGAAGTCGAAGGTCAGGGTGGTGGAGCGGTCGATGCGTCCGCCGTCGGCGGTGCGGAAAGTGCTCATCAGAAGGCCGGTTTCGGTTCGTTGAGACGGTAGACGTTGTGGAACTGGTAGGTCACGGTGTCGCGCAGGGCGTTGAACCAGCGGCGGCAGCCGGCGCTGTGGCTCCACCGTTCGGCCCACACGCCGCTGGTGTTGTCGCGGAAGAAGACATAGTGCGCCCACTGTTCGTCGGACAGCTCGGCCGGGTTCTGCGGGTAGTGCACGTGGGCCTGGCCGCCGTACTGGAACTCGGTCTCCTCACGGGGGCCGCACCACGGGCATTCGATGAGTTGCATCTGCTTCTCTCTCCCTGGAAGTCGGCGGGCTCAGTGCGCGACGCCGGCCGCGCCGTGTTCGTCGACGAGGGCGCCGGTGACGAACCGGTCGAGGCGATACGGCTTGATGTATGGGTGGATCTCGTCGTTGGCCAGGGTGTCGGCCAGGCACCAGCCGATGCCCGGGGTGGCCTTGAAGCCGCCGGTGCCCCACCCGCAGTTGAGGAACACGTTGTCGTACGGGGTGCGGTCCACGATGGGTGAGGCGTCCGGGCAGACGTCGACGGTGCCGGCCCACGAGCGCAGCAGATGGGCACGCGCGAAGACCGGGAAAAGCTCGACGGCGGCGGACATCTGGCGTTCGATGATGTGGAACGAGCCGCGCTGTCCGTAGCCGTTGTAGGCGTCGATACCCGCGCCCATGACCAGCTCACCCTTGTGCGCCTGGGACACGTAGACGTGTACCGCGTTGGACATGACCACGGTCGGGTGCACCGGTTCGAGGATCTCCGACACCACCGCCTGCAGCGGATGGCTCTGCACCGGGGTCCGCAGGCCGAGCAGATCGGTCAGGGTGGTGGTGTTCCCGGCCGCGCACAGCAGCACCCGGCCGGCGCCGATGGTGCCGCGACTGGTCTGCACACCGGTCACCCGGTTGCCGTCACGGGCGAATCCGGTGACCTCGCACCCCTGGATCAGATCGATCCCGGCCTCATTGGCGGACCGGGCGAACCCCCAGGCCACGTAGTCGTGGCGGGCGATGCCGCCGCGCGGCTGGTAGGTCGCGCCCAGCACCGGGTAGCGGATGTCGTCGGAGATGTTGACAATCGGGCAGATCTCGGCGATCTGTTTGGGTTCGAGCCATTCGGCGTCGATGCCGTTGAGCCTGTTCGCCTCCACCCGGCGCACGCTGTCCCGCACGTCCTGCTCGCTGTGCGCCAGGTTGAGCACGCCGCGTTGGCTGAACAGAATCGACATGCCCAGGTCGTCCTGCAGCCCCTCCCAGAGCTTGAGCGCGTGCTCGTAGATCGTCGCGCTCACGTCCCACAGGTAGTTGGACCGGATCAGGGTGGTGTTGCGGGCCATGTTCCCGCCGCCGAGCCATCCCTTGTCCAGGACGGCGACGTTGGTGATGCCGTGGTTGCGGGCCAGGTAGTGGGCGGTGGCCAGGCCGTGGCCACCGGCGCCGACGATGACGATGTCGTAGCCGTTCTTGGGTTCGGGGTTGTGCCACAGGAACCGGGGATGGTCCGGCAGGTCGGCGCCGGGCCGGTGGGGGAGAGCCTGTGTCATCGGACAGTTCCCAACGCCGACTGTGCCAGTTCCGGGTACAGCGGGAAGCGGGCGGCCAGGGTGGTGACCCGGTCGCGCAATGCGTCAAGGTCGTCCTCGCCGGCGTCGGGCCGCAGGGCCTGGGCGATGATCTCGGCGACCTCGGTGAACTCGGCGGCGCCGAAACCGCGGGCGGCCAACGCGGGGGTGCCGATCCGCACGCCGGAGGACACCAGCGGCGGCCGAGGGTCGAACGGCACGGCGTTGCGGTTCACGGTGATGCCGACCGAGTGCAACCGGTCCTCGGCCTGCTTGCCGTCCAGCACCGAGTTCCGCAGGTCCACCAGGACCAGGTGCACGTCGGTGCTGCCGCTGACCACGTCCACGCCGGCAGCCTTCGAGTCGGCCGCGGTCAGCCGGTCGGCGATGATCCGGGCACCCTCCAGGGTCCGCTGCTGACGCTCGGCGAACGCCGGCTCGGCGGCCAGCTTGAACGCGACCGCCTTGGCCGCGATCACATGCTCGAGCGGACCGCCCTGCTGGCCGGGGAACACCGAGGAGTTGAACTTCTTCCGCAGCTCGTCCTTGGCCAGGATGATGCCACCGCGGGGACCGCCGAGCGTCTTGTGGGTGGTCGAGGTGACCACGTGGGCGTGCGGCACCGGGGAGGGATGCAGGCCGGTGGCGACCAGCCCGGCGAAGTGCGCCATGTCCACCATCAGGTAGGCACCGACGAGGTCGGCGATCCGACGGAACTCGGCGAAGTCGAGCTGACGGGAGTACGCCGACCACCCGGCGACGATCAGCCTCGGCCGGTGCTCCAGCGTGAGCCGCTCCACCTCGGCCATGTCTACCCTGAAGTCTGCGTCGTCGACGTGGTAGGCC
>JBIOVW010000739.1:0-2776 GCA_044867945.1 Nakamurella sp.
GATCCAGGGCCAGCGGCACACCCTCGAGCGCCGCTGACGCCCGGGCGGCCCGCAGCGCCGCCGCTGCGGCCGCTCGGCCCGCGGGGTCCCGCGGCCGCCGCGGCCCGTTCACCCCCTCCAGGGCCGACCGGGCCGCCAGGACCGCCGACATCACCGTGCCACGGTCGGCCGGCCAGGACGGATCGGCCGCCACGACCTGCATCCAGGGCGCGGTCATCAGCCGCGCCCTTCGCGGACCATCACCGGGTCACGCCCGTCGCGCCAGACATGCCGCCCACCGCACCACATGTGCCGCCCGGCGATGCAACGTGGCAGGCTGGAGTGGCATGCGGTTACGTTCGGTCGGCATTCTGCGCCCTCCGGACGACCTGATGACCAGCCCTCGGCTGCGTGCTGGAACAGGACAGCCGTCGACCGACATCGCCGTCATTCGAGGAGACACCCTGTGAGCGACACGAGTTCCCAGACGCTGGACAACCTGCTCGCCGAGAACCGGACGTTCCCGCCGTCCGACGAGTTCACCGCGCGGGCGAACCTCAAGGCCGAGGCCTTCGAACGAGCCGCAGGCGATCCCGACGCCTTCTGGGCCGAGCAGGCCAACCGCCTGTCCTGGAGCACCCCCTTCAGCACGGTGCTGGACTGGTCCGATGCCCCCCACGCCAAATGGTTCGCCGACGGCAAGTTGAACGTCGCCTACAACTGCGTCGACCGGCACGTCGAGGCCGGCAACGGCGACACGGTCGCCATCCACTGGGAGGGCGAACCGGGCGACACCCGCAGCATCACCTACGCGCAGCTGCAGACCGAGGTGGCCAGGACCGCCAACGCGCTGGTCGAGCTGGGCCTGAAGGCCGGTGACCGGGTGGCCATCTACCTGCCGATGATCCCGGAGGCGGTGTTCGCCATGCTCGCCTGCGCCCGGCTGGGTCTGGCGCACTCCGTGGTCTTCGCCGGCTTCTCCTCCGAGGCGCTGCGCTCCAGGATCGGCGACGCCCAGGCCCGGGTGGTCATCACCGCCGACGGCCAGTACCGGCGTGGCTCCGCCGTCCCGCTCAAGAGCGCCGTGGATGAGGCTGTCGACGGCGATTCCCCGGTGGAGAAGGTGCTGGTGGTGCGCCGCACCGGCATCGACATCACGTGGGGCAGCAAGGATGTGTGGTGGCACGAACTTGTCGACGGCCAGTCCGACCAGCACACCCCCGAGGCCTTCGACGCCGAGCAGCCCCTGTTCATCCTGTACACGTCGGGGACCACCGGGAAACCCAAGGGCATCCTGCACACGTCGGGCGGGTTCCTGACCCAGGTCGCCTACACCCACTGGGCGGTCTTCGACTACAAGCCCGGCGACGTGTACTGGTGCACCGCTGACATCGGTTGGGTCACCGGACACTCCTACATCGTGTACGGGCCGCTGGCCAACGGGGCCACCGAGGTGATCTACGAGGGCACGCCGAACTCCCCGCATGAGGGGCGGCACTGGGAGATCATCGACAAGTACGGGGTGACCATCTACTACACCGCCCCGACGTTGATCCGCACCTTCATGAAGTGGGGCGCCGACGTCCCGGCGAAGTACGACCTCGGCTCGCTGCGGGTGCTGGGCAGCGTCGGTGAGCCGATCAACCCCGAGGCCTGGATGTGGTACCGGCACAACGTCGGACACGACAACTGCCCGATCGTTGACACCTGGTGGCAGACCGAGACCGGCGCGATCATGATCTCTCCGCTGCCCGGCGTCACCGCCTGTAAACCGGGATCGGCGATGAGCGCGCTGCCCGGCATCAGCGCGAAGGTGGTCAACGACGAGGGCGTCCCGGTCGGCAAGGGCGAGGGCGGTTATCTGGTGGTGGACCGGCCGTGGCCGGCCATGCTGCGCACCATCTTCGGTGACGACGAGCGCTTCAAGGACACCTACTGGTCCCGGTTCGCCGCCCAGGGCTACTACTTCGCCGGCGACGGCGCCAAGTACGACACCGACGGGGCGCTGTGGCTGCTCGGCCGGGTGGACGACGTGATGAACGTATCCGGGCACCGCATCTCGACCACCGAGGTCGAGTCGGCGCTGGTCTCGCACGAGTCCGTGGCCGAGGCCGCGGTGGTCGGCGCCGCCGACGAGATGACCGGCCAGGGCATCGTCGCGTTCGTGATCCTGCGCGGCGCGACCGACACCGAGGACCAGGACACGCTGGTCAACACGCTCAAGCAGCACGTGGCCAAGGAGATCGGGCCGATCGCCAAGCCCAAGCGGATCCTGGTGGTGCCGGAGCTGCCCAAGACCCGGTCCGGCAAGATCATGCGCCGGCTGCTGCGGGACATCGCCGAGAACCGCGCGGTGGGCGATGCCACCACCCTGCAGGACTCGACGGTGCTCAACCTGATCTCCTCCGGGCTGTCCGGCGGCAAGTCCTGACCTGTTGCTCGCCCGCCTTGCCGCTGGTTCGCTGACCAAACCCGCCTGCTGGTGGTTCGCTGATCAAACCCCGCGCCTCCGCGTCGGATTCGTCCGGTTCGGCGGGATTTGATCAGGCGGATCGAGCGCACCGTTCCAGGTTGGCTGATCAGTCGAAACCAGTGACCGTTACGTCCTATATGCGCGGTCGAGCACAGGCCCGGGGGACCCGCGCTGATCCAACAACCACTTTCGCGCCGGATTCGTCCGGTTCGGTGGATCTTTGATCAGCGCGGTGCGGCCTGGGCGCTGGTCGCGAGCGCGACCCCCGGTTTCAACCTGATGGAACGGTCTCGCCCGGGGCCGGCTCCTCGAGTTGAAACGGCA
>JBIOVW010000740.1:0-4575 GCA_044867945.1 Nakamurella sp.
GCACCGGCGACCCGGGCCAGCCCCTCGTCGGAGGTTGCCGGTCCTGACCGCTGCCGGGCGATGAGCTTGCCCACTTCCCAGACGAAGAACAGCACGACCGCCGGCGCCAGCGACAGGCCCCACTCGATCATGCCGATCTGCGCGGTGTCGAAGATCCGCCGCATCAGTTCCAGTTGGGTGATCAGCACGGCGAGCACGAGCTCGACAACCGCGGTCCAGTTCAGCTTCGGGTTGTCGAAGGTCTCCATCCGCAACGCGCCGGTGGTGACGCTGCGGGCCTGGAAGGCCGCCACCACGATCATCAGGGAGAATGCGGTCACCCCCATGGACGAGCCGATCGGCAGGCCACCGCGTTGTTCCGTGCCGTAGGAGATCAGCAGCAGGGTGGTGACCGCCATGAACAGGCCGACCAGGCCGGAGGTGATCAGCAGCCCGGGCGTCATGATCGAGGCGTTGCGCGGGCGGGGGTGCCGCCGCATCAGGCCGGACGCCTCCTTGTCCATCCCCAGCGCGACGCCGAGCGGCGCATTGACCAGGAAGTTGATGTAGAGGATCTGCGACGGCGTGAACGGCTGGCCGGCGGCGATGTTCAGGATGCTGGCCCCCAGGAACGTGATCACGTAGGCGCACAGCTCGATGATCACGAACCGGACGAACTTGTTCAGGTTGTCGAACACCATCCGGCCCCGTTCGACCGCCTTGATGATCGTGGCGAAGTTGTCGTCGGACAGGATCATCCGGCTGGCGTTCTTGGACACCTGGGTGCCCGATCCCATCGCGATGCCGATGTCCGCCGCCTTGATCGCCGGGGCGTCGTTGACCCCGTCGCCGGTCATCGCGACGACATCGCCCTTCTTGCGCAGGGTGTCGACCAGCAGCACCTTGTGCTCGGGCGCGACCCGGCCGACCACCCCGATGTCGTCGACCCTGGCCAGCCGTTGCTGCTCGGACATGGCGGCGAGGTCGGTGCCCAGGATCGCTTCGCCCTCGATGCCCAGCTGGGCGGCGATGGCGGCGCCGGTGTTCACGTCGTCGCCGGTGATCATCCGCACCCGGATGTGCGCCGCGTGCGCGTCGGCCACCGCCTTCTTGGACTCCTCCCGCGGCGGATCGACCATGCCGATCAGGCAGCACATCCGCAGCTCGGTGACGTACCCGAGAAGATCACCGGCAGGGTCGAACGACGACGGATCGAGGTCTCGGAAGGCGCCCGCCATCACCCGTAGGCCCTGGGCCGCCATCCGGTCCATTGCGCCCTGCGCCCGCCGCTTCAGGTCGTCGGTGAGTTCCACCTGCTCGCCCTGCACCCAGCCGCTGCCGGTCCGGGACATGACCGCCGGGGCGGCACCCTTCACGAAGCACCGGATCACCGCACGGCCGGTGGCATCGGTGGCGGTGTTGAAGGTGGCCATGAGCTTGTAGGTCGGGTCGAACGGCAGGGTGGCCAGCCGCGGGAACTGCTCCCGGGTGCCGTCGATGTCCAGCCCGGCCTTGGCCCCCAGCACCAGCATCGCGCCCTCGGTCGGGTCACCGACCACCTTGCCGCCGACCAGCTTGGCGTCGCTGGCCACCAGCAGCGGCAGGATCGCCTCCTCGATCGACGTCGACGAGCCGAGGGCGTGGTGGATCTTGCCCTCCAGCCCGTACCCGATGCCGGAAACCGTGTACCGGTTCATCGGGTCGAGCACCTCGACCACCGTCATCTGGTTCATCGTCAGGGTGCCGGTCTTGTCGGAGTTGATGGCCGACGTCGACCCCAGTGTTTCCACCGACCCCAGTTCCTTGACGATCGCGTGCTCCGCCGCCAGCGTCTTCGCGCCGGCCGACAGGATGACCTGTAGCACCGTCGGCAGCGCGGTCGGGATGGCGGCGATGGCCAGCGCGATGGCGGTGATGAACAGGCTCTCCGCCGACTGCCCGCGCTGCAGCCCGAGCACGAACATCACGACCATGGTGAACAGTGCGGCCGCCCCGATCCACAGGGTCAGCACGTTCAGCTGCTGCGACAGCGGCGTCTGCTGCTTCTTGGTCGCCGCCAGCATCCCGGCGATCCTGCCGATCTGCGCCTCCGCGCCGACCGCGGTCACCAGCATCACCCCGCTGCCGTGGGTGACCGGCGTGTTCATGAATGCCATGTTCCGTTGGTCGCCGGGGCCGAGTTCGGCGTCGGTCAGGGTGTCGGGCAGCTTGGACGCCGGCGTGCTCTCTCCGGTCAGCGCGGATTCGTCGATGTCCAGCGACGACGCCGCGATGATCCGACCGTCCGCCGCGACGTCGTCGCCGGCCGCGAGCAGCACCAGGTCGCCCATCACCACCTGCTCGGCCGGGATCGTCGCCTCCACCCCGTCCCGCCGAACCCGGGCCTCCCGTTTGGTCATCGACTTGAGCGCGTTCATCGCGCTCTCCGCCTTGCCCTCCTGGCGCATCCCGACCGCGGCGTTGAACACGGTCAGCGCGAGCAGCGCCGCGCCCGTGCTCCATTGGCCGATCGCCAACGACAGCACACCGGCGATCACCAGGATGATCTGCATGTAGGCGGCGTACTGGGCCAGGAACCGCCGCCAGCCGGGCGGCGGCTTCTCCGCCGGCAATGCGTTCGGCCCGTTCTGCGCCAGCCGTTGGGCGGCGGCCGCGGTCGACAGGCCGGCCGAGGCGTCCACACCCAGCCGTTGCGTCACCTCGTCCGGAGACAACGCGTACCACCGGACACCGCCGAACGATCCGGCCGATTCCCTGGTGATGGGTTGTGTGGTCATCGTGGTCCTTCCCGGAATCGCCGGTGGGCGGTCAGAACTTCTCCGGGACGTACCGCAGCGGCAGGTTCGGCTCGACGTACCCGTCGGCCTTCTGCCGCTTGGGCAACCGGATGTCCTGCGGTGTGAGTGGCTCGTAGGGCACCAGGCTCAGCAGGTGGCTGATGATGTTCAGCCGGCCCCGCTTCTTGTCGTCGGTGTGCGCGACATACCAGGGCGCCCAGGAGGTGTCGGTGTCACGCAGCATGTCGTCACGGGCCCGGGAGTAGTCGTACCACCGGGTGTAGGACTTCAGGTCCATGTCCGAGAGCTTCCAGATCTTGCGCGGGTCGTTGATGCGACCCTCCAGCCGCCGGGTCTGCTCGTCCGGACCCACCTCGAGCCAGTACTTGATCAGCAGGATGCCCGAATCGACCATCGCCTTCTCGAACGCGGGTACCTGTTCGAGGAACCTTTCCACCTGACCCATCGGGGTGAAGCCCATCACCCGCTCGACGCCGGCCCGGTTGTACCAGCTGCGGTCGAAGATGACGACCTCGCCCGCCGCTGGGAAGTGCGGGACGTATCGCTGGAGGAACATCTGCGACTTCTCCCGCTCGGTCGGCGCGGGCAGGGCGACGATGCGGAACACCCGGGGACTGACCCGTTCGGTGATCCGCTTGATGGTGCCCCCCTTGCCCGCGGTGTCCCGGCCCTCGAAGACGATGATGATCTTCGCGCCGGAGGACTTGACCCACTCCTGCATCGCGACGAGCTCGCCGTGCAGCAGGCGCATCTGCTGTTCGTACGGCTTGGTCTTCATCCTCGTCGGCACCGATTCCTCGACCGCCTTGCCGGACTTCTTGCCGGATTTGCCGGACTTCTTCGTCATGGCTGCCTCCATGCCTGTGCACCCCGGGGTGGCCGGCGCACCACGTTAGATCGTCGTCGGGGTCGACCGGTTCCGCGACCTGGGCATCCAGCATGGGTCCTGCCGTCCGTCCGGACGTCATCCCACCGGGATGAATCGCCCCCTGCGGCGACACAAAGCACGCATGACCTGCCCGCGGGCATGGTCATGCTGGTCGGCACGGCCGCGTTGCCCGAGGGTGCGCGCGCCGAATGGCGGCAGGGCGCCGCCGTGTCCGACCGGCGGTGACCAGCTGGCGCAGGTGGAGGTAGACCTGCCCGGTCGTGCCCAGGTCCTCGAGTTCCGCGAGCCGGGCGGCGGTGCTGCGGCCGGCCAGGATGGCCTGCACCAGGCGCAGCCGGACGGGGTGGGCGAGGGCGTCCGCCGGCCCCCGCGTGTCGACGCCACGGTCCGGGTCGGCGCCCAGCCGGTGAGCCATGGCTGAACCGGGGTCGGACCCACCTGAGACCTACGGAGCGGCCGAACCGATTGCGCCGTTCGGGTAAACTCGTCCCCGGACAGGCCATAGGGGGGTGCGGTGCGGACAGCGGTGGTGATGCTGCTGGCGGCCCTGCTCACCCTGTCGGGGCACGCGCCCGACCCGAGCGGGTCTGCGGTGCCGGAAGACACCACCTATCAAGTCCCGTTCGACCCCGCGCAGGTCACGGCCGATCTGTCGGCTCGGGACATCGTGGTGCTGCCCGGGTCGATCGCCCGGTTCGATCGGGCCCGGGTGGACGCCCTGACGGCGGACGGGAACGTCAAGGTGCTGATCGCGCCGCCCGGCCCGCTGGACTCCGAGGACAACCAGGCGTACCGCGCGGCGCTGTCCGACGTCACCCAGGCGGTCGAGGAGCAATGGGACGGCGAGGTCGTCCGGGTCACCGGGGTCGAGGTCGACTCCGTCGGCCAGGACACCCTGGCGGACGTGCG
>JBIOVW010000741.1:0-4505 GCA_044867945.1 Nakamurella sp.
TGGCCATGACGAAGATGCCCGGCATCAGGAACGAGTAGTAGTCGCCACCCGGCCCGGCGATGGCCCCGCCGAACAGGGCGCCGAACATCAGGGTGACCATCACCGGGAACAGCAGTCCGACTGCAAAGCCGCCCGGCTGGGCGCGCCAATGCCAGAACTGGCGGCGGGTGATCGTCCAGGCGTCGCCGAGCATCGACTCGCGCGAGAGTTCCGGAGTGCTCATCGGTTCACCTCCGCCGTCGCCGAAATGCCGGTCAGGGCCAGAAACGCCTCGTCCAGCGTGGGCCGCCGGACACCGAGGTCAAGCGGATCGATCCCGGCGTCGGCGAGCGCGGCGGACACCCCCACCAGCGCCCTGGTGCGGGCCGCGACGGGTATCCGCAGCACGCCGTCCTCCGTGGCCGCCGGGCCGGTGGCGAACGGAGCGCAGAGTTCGGCCAGTCGGGGGAGGTCGGCCGGGTCGGCCGGGGTGACGTCCAGCCAATCGCCGCCCACCCGGGCCTTGAGCTCGTCGGGTGATCCCTCGGCGGCGACCCGCCCCTGCGCGAGCATGGTGATGCGGTTGGCCAGGGCGTCCGCCTCCTCCAGGTACTGCGTGGTGAGCAGCACAGTGGTGCCGCCCGCGACCAGGTCCGCGATCGAAGTCCAGACGTCCCGCCGGCCCTGCGGATCCAGGCCGGTCGTCGGCTCGTCGACGAACAGCACCTGCGGGTCGACGACCAGCGCGGCGGCCAGGTCGAGCCGCCGGCGCATCCCGCCCGAGTAGGTGGCTACCTTCCGGTCGGCGGCGTCCGCGAGCCCGAACTCGTCGAGCAACTCGCCCGCCCGGACAGCGGGGCCCGGCAAGTGGTTGAGCCGGCCGATCATCACCAGGTTCTGCCGGCCGGTGAGCACCTCGTCCACCGCCGCCGCCTGGCCGACCAGGCCGATGCGTCGGCGCACCTCACGGCCCTGCGTCCGCACGTCGAACCCGGCCACCGCAGCGGTGCCCGAGTCGGCGCGCAGCAGGGTGGTCAGGATCCGGATCGCAGTCGTCTTGCCCGCCCCGTTCGGTCCCAGCAGCGCGTGGACGCTGCCCGGCTCCACCCGCAGGTCGATGCCGTTCAGGCCCACTCCCTCCGGCGTCCGGGGGTAGTGCTTGCGCAGGTCGTGCACCTCGATCCCGGCGGTGTGGGTCCTGTCCTCGAAGTTCTTCACGACGCCCTCCTTCGATTCTGTACCGTACACTGTACCGTACATCGTACGCCATACCTGCCGCGGCTGATTTGCCACTTCCGCTCCCTGGCCGCCCCGTTTGAGGGCGGAAAGTGGCAGATCGATCGAGCCGGCACCGGGCCGGACGGGTCGGGATCGGGCCGGACGGGTCGGGATCGGGCGGGACGGGTCGGGTCGGGATCGGGTCGGGACGGATCGGGTCTGGACGGGTCGAGAGCGGATCGGGGAATGGATCGGCGACGGAGAATGGTTCGATGCCAGAGAAGAACGCGGCCGCGGTCGACCCGGTCAAGACTCTCGCCCTGCTGTGGGGCCCGCAGGACCGCCCGGGTCGCTCGGGTCTGACCGTGCGGGCGATCGTGGATGCGGCAATCGCGCTGGCCGACGGCAGCGGCATCGACGCGGTGTCCATGCGGGCGGTGGCGGACCACCTCGGCGCCGGCACGATGTCGCTCTACACACACGTCCCGGGCAAGCCGGCCCTGGTCGAGCTGATGATCGACACCGTCAGCGGCGAGCTGTACGGCGACCTGGATGAGGCGGCCGGCCAAGGGGGCTGGCGGGTCGGGCTGCGGTACGTCGCGCGGCGGAACTGGGAACTGTACGTCCGGCATCCATGGTTGCTGCAGATTCCGCAGGGACGGCCCGTCCTCGGCCCCAACATCAGCCGCAACTACGAGACCGAACTACGGCCCCTCGACGGGATCGGCCTGTCCGACCAGGAGATGGACGGCGTTCTCACCATGGTGCTGGTGCACGTACAGGGCCTGGCCCGCTGGCAGGCCGCGCTCACGGCCGACCGGGCGGGTAGCGGCGAGGACGACGAGCAGTGGTGGACGGCGATCGAGCCTGCGCTGGCCGCGGTGATGGACCCGTCCGCCTTCCCGGTCGCCGGGCGAGTGGGTCGGGCGGTGGGGGAGCAGCTGAACAGCGCGGGTGACCCGGCGGGCTCGCTCGACTTCGGGCTGGAGCGGATCCTGGACGGGGTTCAGCGCCTGCTCGACGGTTGAGCATCGACCGACACATGGCACCCTGTTCGCCATGACGACGATCGCCATCCTAGGTGCGGGCAAGATCGGTGAGGCCATGCTGGCCGGGCTCATCGCGGCGGGCCGCTCCCCGGACTCGCTGATGTTCACCGAGCGCTACCCCGACCGGGTTGCCGAACTGACCCAGCGGTACCGCGTCCGCGGCGTGGAAACCGACGAGGCGGCAAAGCTCGCCGACGTGTTGATCGTGGCGGTCAAGCCGCAGGACATCGATCCCCTGCTGGAGACCCTGGCCGACGCGATCACCCCAGGCACGCTCGTGGTGTCGCTGTGCGCAGGGCTGCCCACCTCGCTGTACGAGCGGAACCTGCCGGCGGGCACCCCGGTGGTCCGGGTGATGCCCAACACTCCGATGTTGGTCGGTGAGGCGATGAGCGCGGTCTCCGCCGGTTCGCACGCCGGGCCCGAGCACCTTCAGCTCGTGGAGGATCTGCTGTCCACCGTCGGCAAGGTGGTCCGGGTGCCCGAGGCCCAGCAGGACGCCGTCACCGCGTTGTCCGGCTCGGGACCCGCCTACTTCTTCTTCCTGGTCGAGGCGATGATCGACGCCGGCATCCTGCTCGGCCTGCCACGGGCGGTGTCCACCGAGTTGATCATTCAGTCCGCGGTCGGCGCGGCGACCATGTTGCGCGACTCCGGCGAGCATCCGGTGACTCTGCGTGAGGCGGTCACGTCACCCGGCGGGACGACGATCGCCGCCATCCGGGAACTGGAGAACCACCGCGTGCGGGCGGCGCTGCTCACCGCGATCGAGGCCGCGGCCATCCGGTCCGCCGAATTGGGGAAGGCTCACGAACCGGGTTGACCGGCGGGGCGGCGGATTCGACGGCCACCCGCCCGGATTGATCCGATCGGGCTCGTCGTCCGGTCTCACCGAGGGACAATTCGGGCGTGAGGCGAATCGGCGTCCGCGCTGCGGTCGCGCGTCTACGTTGACGGGCGTAACTTGCTTCCGAGAGGACTTTCGGCCCTGTCACGCGATTGTGCGTGCGTGGTGAGGTCCGGTGGTCCCCTTGCCCGTTCGGGGTCCGCCGCCGCCGAGGAGCTGATCATGTCCTGTCCTTGTCCACGCCGTCGCCCGGACCGCCGGAGCCGGCCATGAGCACCGGTCCGGCCACCGCCGCCCAGACCCAGATGATCGGCCAGGGGCGCAACCTCGGCCTGGCCACCTGGACGTTCGCGATCAACTTCTGGGCCTGGAACCTTATCGCGCCGCTGTCCACGCCCTACGCCACCGCGATGAACCTGTCCGCCACGCAGACCTCGGCCCTGATCGCTACCCCGATTCTCGTCGGATCAGTCGGGCGCATTCCGATCGGCGCGCTGACCGACCGGTACGGCGGACGGGTCATGTTCGTGGTCGTGTCCCTGGTCTCCATTGTTCCGGTGTTGCTCGTCGCGTATGCCGGTTCGATCGATTCGTACATTTTGATGCTGGTTTTCGGATTCTTCCTGGGCATCGCCGGGACCGCGTTTGCCGTCGGTATTCCCTTCGTCAATGCCTGGTATCCTCCGGCCCGCCGGGGTTTCGCCACCGGTGTCTTCGGGGCGGGCATGGGCGGTACCGCGCTGTCCGCCTTCTTCACCCCGCGGTTCGTGGAATGGTTCGGCTACGTGATCACGCACGTGATCATCGCCGCGGCCCTGGCCGGCACCGCGCTGCTGGTCATGGTGGCCATGAAGGACTCGCCCAACTGGAAGCCGAACACCGCGCCGGTGATGCCCAAGCTCGCCGCGGCGAGCAAGCTGGCGGTGACCTGGCAGATGGCCTTCCTGTACGCGGTGACGTTCGGTGGTTTCGTTGCCTTCAGCACCTACCTGCCCACCTACCTCAAGACGATCTACGACTACTCGGTCACCGACGCGGGTGCCCGCACCGCCGGTTTCGCCATCGCGGCCGTGATCGCCCGCCCGATCGGCGGCGTGCTGTCCGACCGTATCGGCCCGAAGATCGTCGTGTTGATCTCGCTCATCGGCTCCGGGGTGATGGCGGCCGTGGAGATTCTCCAGCCGGCCCCGGAGTTACCCGCCGGCGCGTCATTCGTCGCCCTCGCCTTCTTCCTGGGGATCGGCACCGGTGGCGTCTTCGCGTGGGTGGCCCGGTCGGCTCCGCCGGAGAAGGTCGGCACCGTCACCGGGATCGTCGGCGCCGCAGGGGGTCTCGGTGGGTACTTCCCGCCGTTGGTGATGGGTGCGACCTACGACTCGGCCGACAACGACTACACGGTCGGACTGGCGCTA
>JBIOVW010000742.1:0-2195 GCA_044867945.1 Nakamurella sp.
CCAGTCGCGGGTACGACCGGTAGCCGGCGATGTTCTCGCCGACCCCGGACCACAGTTGCTGAAACACCCGGGTGGAACCGGTGAAGTGGATCCCGGCCAGTTCCGGGTGGGCCAACACCACCTCGGAGATCTCCGGGCCGGTTCCGGGCAGCATATTGATCACACCCGGGGGAAGGCCGGCCTCGATGAGCAGCTGCATGGTCAACGACGCTGCCAGTTGCTGGGTGGTCGACGGCTTCCAGATCACCACGTTGCCCATCAGCGCGGGCGCGGTCGGCAGGTTGCCGGCGATCGCGGTGAAGTTGAACGGGGTGACCGCGTAGACGAAACCCTCCAGCGGCCGGTGGTCGGTGCGGTTCCAGATGCCGCGGGTGTTCGCCATCGGCTGGTCGGCCAGGATCTGCCGGGCGAAGTGCACGTTGAACCGCCAGAAGTCGGCGAGCTCGCAGGCCGAATCGATCTCCGCCTGGTAGGCGGTCTTGGCCTGGCCGAGCATGGTTGCGGCGTTGATCCTGGCCCGCCACGGCCCGCTCAGCAGGTCGGCGGCGCGGAGCAGGATTGCGGCCCGGGAATCGAAGTCCGTCGCCCGCCAGTCGGCGGCAGCGGCCAGCGCGGATGCGATGGCCGACTTCGCGTCTGCCTGGACCGCATGCGCGGAGGTGCCGAGCACCCGCCCGTGGTCGAACGGGGCCACCACGTCGAAGGGTTCCCCGGAGGGTTCGCGTTCGACGCCGTCGATGACCGCGCCCAACTCGCGCGGCCCGGTGAACGAGGCCAGCGCGTCGACCAGCGCTGCCCGTTCGGCGGAGCCGGGGGCGTAGTCCAGGACGGGTTCGTTCACCGGGAGCGGTGGATGGGTCACGGCGTCCATGACGATCCTTTCGGTGACGGAGGGGTTTCCAGCCTGCGCCGGTCAGCCCCGTGAGGCCAGCGAGCGCAGGAAGAACAGCAGGTTCGCCGGACGCTCGGCGAGCCTGCGGGTGAAGTAGCCATACCAGTCGGAACCGTAGGGTACGTACACCCGGACGGTCCTGCCCTCGGCGACCAGCCGACGCTGCTCATCCGGCCGGATCCCGTAGAGCATCTGGTGCTCCCAGCGGTCCGGGGTACGACCGGCGTCGCCGGCCAGCTTGGCGGCGATGGCGACGATCCGCGGGTCGTGCGAGGCGATCATCGGATAGCCCTTGCCGTGCATCAGGAACTTCATCGCCCGCACGTAGGCCAGGTCGATCTGCGCCGGGTCGGTGAAGGCGACGTCGGCGGGTTCGTTGTAGGCGCCCTTCACCAGCCGCACCCGCGACCCGGGTCCGGTCAGCTCGGCCAGGTCCTTCGGGGTGCGGAGCAGCATCGCCTGGATCGCGATGCCGACGTCCGGGTGGCGGCGCCGCAGTTCGAACAGCACCTCGAGCGTCTGGTCGACGGTCGTGTGGTCCTCGATGTCCAGGTTGACCCGTGCGCCCGCCGCGTACGCGGCGTCGGTGATCCGCCGGGCACCGGCCAACGCGTAGGCGTTGCCGCCGGCCGGCAGGTCCGGGGAGGCCAGCAGGGCCTGCCCCACCGCGGAGAGTTTGACCGACAGCTCGGTGCCGGCCACCTGCCCGGCGGCGGTCAGCGCCCGGATCAGCTCGAGATAGGCCGCGACCGTTGCATCTGCGGCGGCCCGGTCGGTGGTGTCCTCGCCCAGGAAGTCCAGGGTGACCTGCAGACCGGCCGCGCGCAGCCGGGCGGTCGCGGTCACCGCTTCGGCGCTCGTATCACCCGGGATGAATCGGTCGACCACGGACCTGGTGAGCGGGGTCTTGGTCAGGGCGTCCCGGACCGCGCTGTTGCCGGACAGGGCCAAGATCGGCTTGCGCAACAGGAACATCGTCAGCCCTCCGCCGGCACGGTCACCGAGGCCCGGCATGGTCCGGGGCCCGGCGGTCACCACCTTGTGGTCACCATCTCAGCACGCGCGGTGATCTGGCGCGGTGGCCGACCTCCGTTGGTGCGTTCACACTTGGCCGGACATGGCCGAACGCAGGCGAATTCGGCCGCAAGGTGCACCGGATCAAGGCTGGAGGGCAGGCCGGATGGAGCTGACCGGTTCGTCCGCGGTAGTCACCGGAGCGGCGTCCGGGCTGGGTGCGGCCACCGCCGCCGCACTCGCCGGGTCCGGGGTGGCGGTCGCCGGCCTCGACCTGGCCGCCGCCTGG
>JBIOVW010000743.1:0-3164 GCA_044867945.1 Nakamurella sp.
GGCCGGTAGAGCGCGACCATCGGGCATTGGAAAGGATCCTCGGCCCGCAGACCCACCCGGTTGAGGTAGCTGACGATGATCCGATACGACGCAAACAGGCCGGTCTCGGTGTAGGGAACGCCGTGGCGACGGCAGTACTCACGGACGATCGGCCGGGCCAGCCGCAAACTGGGCCGCGGCATGCTCGGAAAGAGATGGTGCTCGATCTGGTAGTTGAGGCCACCCAGGGCGAGTGTGACGAGTCGCGATCCGCGGACATTGCGTGACATCAAGACCTGACGCCGGAAGAAGTCGACCGTCACATCCTTCGGAACCAGCGGCATGCCCTTGTGGTTCGGCGCGAAGGAACCGCCCAGATACACGCCGAGGACGGCCAGTTGCACACCCAGGAATGCCGCGGCCAGATCCAGCGGCAGGAAGAGCACCAGCACCGTGAGGTACCCGCCCATCCGCAGCGTCACCAACGTCAGTTCCAAGGATCGGTTCTTGACCGGGCCGCGACCGAGCAGCGTCCGTACGCTCTGCACATGCAGACCCACCGCCTGCAGAGTCAACAGCGGAAACAGCAGCCAGCCCTGATTGCGGCTCAGGGTCGCCAGAACCTTTGACCGGGGCGGCTTGTCGGCCGGAAAGACTCGCAGGACGGTCGGTGCGATGTCAGGGTCGCGACCGATGTGATTCGGCGCCGCATGGTGGGCATTGTGTTTGTGCATCCACCAGGTCGCGCTCATGCCGGCCAGCAGTCCACCCAGCAGGGAGGCCAGCAGATCATTGTGCGGGCCCGACCGGAAGACCTGCCGATGAGCCGCATCATGGCCGAGAAAACCCACCTGGGCCAGTACGACAGCGAAGCCGGCCGCCACGATCAATTGCAGCCACGAATCACCCACCGCAAAAAAGACGAACCAGACCAGACCGAAGGCAACCAACACGGCCAGGACGTTCACGACGTAGAACGCGTAACGGCGCCTGAGTAGGCCCTTGTCCTGGATGATCCGGAGCAATTGCGTGTAGTCGCTCGGCGCAGCGCGCTCGCGCCGTGTCCGGGCGTCGTGGGCAAGGGACATGACTCTCTTCACTGGACCGGCCGGGCGGAACCCCGACATGTCGACGTCGGCGACCATTCGACGCGCCCCAACCGCGCGCGCCGCGTGAGCGAGTGACTTCCAGGCGACGAGTGACAACTCGACGATGCAGCGACCCCTGAAGGCGGCAGCACCGGCCCCGGCCGGCTGTTGTGATCAGCACCTTCCAGAAAACGCCAACGAACGGGTGGTGTCAAGCACACCCCTATCCGGTCTGTGAGCCGGGCAGGTGACCCTGCTCGGCCGATCGATCCAGATCCGCCGGGCGCAGCCGGTAGACCTGCAAGGTCAGTCCCCAGTACTTGTCGGTCTCCCCCACCCACGTCATCCCGGTACGAAGAGCCGTTCCCACCGCTCGAGCATTCCCAGGCCGAACCACGATGAACAGCTCGGAGACCGACTGATCGAACGCCCACTCGGCCACCACCCGGGTCGCCTCGGTCGCGTACCCGTGCCCCCAGGCGTCGGGTGCCAGCTGCCAGCCGATCTCCAGATCGTCCTCACCCGGCGGCAACGGCAGCAGGACCACACCACCGATCACCCGACCGTCCTCCACTCGTTGGACGGCCCACCGCCCGGTGGGCGGCGCCGCGCGCGCATCTTCGGCGATCCACTGCTGCAGAAGCAGGCGCATCGCTGCCACGTCCGATACCGCATCCATCGCCGGGCTGAGCCACCGGGTGACCTCGGCCAGGCCGAAGATGGCCATCGCCTCATCGGCGTCATCGACCTGCCACCCACGCAACAACAACCGTGGCGTCGTCAAACGAACCGGCACCGCACACGCTCACTTTCCGCCGCCGAGCCCCGTCGGTCCACCCTACCCCGGCATCAACGACCGAACCATGGACACGCCCTGCGGTCGATCGCCGGCGACTCCGTCGAGAACCGGACCTGTTTCTCAACCGCTGCAACGGTTTTCAGCCCGCCCAAGCCTGCCGTGAGCGACCACCTCCACAGTGCCGGATTCGGCTCCGAGCCACGCCGGACGAGAGTATTGTGGAAAGGGTTGGGAGCATCTCGCTCGTCGGTGGTCAAGCCGACCTCGTTCCCCACGAGCTACCGAAGTCCGGGCCCGTCGCGGGTCAGGGGACGGGAACGCCGACGATGACCGGGTCATCTGGACATCCCATCGATACCGTCGTTGCGACGTCACCCGCGCCGCGGCTGTCGCTCAAGCCCATGAAGTCGACGTCGGGGTACGTCGACGGGGCGTGGTGGTCCGGCTCACTCGACCCGCCCACCGCAGAATCGCGCGCGGCAGTGGAAACGCTGCGGCGCGCCGGATCGAGCGACAGCCAGGAGACCATCCACGATCTGCTCTGCCACGGGCCGGATTCCGACCGACCGGAACCCGATCGGCAGACCGCCCTCGCCGGGATCGGTTGACCTCCACACCAGCACGTTCAGCCGCATCCCCGGACCAGGTACAAACCCGGCACGATCACAACCCACCAAGGAGATCCCCATGAGCCAGAACTATGAGCAACGACTCGCCACCGTCGAGAGTGCGCTGGCAGCCCAGAGAATCGCGCCGCCGAAGGGAAAAACGCTGACCGACGCAGCCGCCCAGGTGCTCCATGCGCTCGACCACATCCCCGAAGTGATCCGCTGACAAGGATTACTTGCGCCCGGCCGACGGGTACTGTTGGGATCAAACTAGGAGAACACACCGTGTCGGTCGAGACCATGAGTCGCAGGATCAGCGTCATAGAGCGCACGTGGCAGGACGCCACGACGGAGACGCGCGCCAGCTATGTCGATGAACTGGGTGAGATTTCCTCCGGCCTGGGCCGCATCACCGGGGCGGAGGCCGAGCGCGCGGAATGGCTGACCAGACGCCTGCATCGGGTCGTTCGAAAGATCGGCGACGCCGAGCGCTGATCACGAGGCGGCGAGGCCGAAACCTATCCGTCCGGATATCGTGCATGTCGTGATCAGCGGGGATGTCCCTGACCCGACCGCGCTGTACCGGGTGCGGGACGGCGCCTACGCCGCTGACCTCCTGATCGGTGCCGTCGCCGAGTTCGATGTGTTCAGCTGGCTGGCCGCCCACGGAGCCGTGCCGGCCGCAGCGCT
>JBIOVW010000744.1:0-4906 GCA_044867945.1 Nakamurella sp.
ACCTGGGCGTCCTCCTCGAGGACCGCCGCAACCTGCGTCTTTTCCGCCGGTGCCAGCACGGAACTGTCCTGGGTCATGGTGGTGAACGTCAGGGACAGGACGGCGAGCATGATCGCGCCGACGAACGCCAAGCCGAAGGACAACCCGAACGATCCCGCGGCGGAGTTGACGCCGGCGGCCTCACTGACCCGTTCCTCCGAGATCGGCGCCAGGGTGTAGTTGTTCAGCTGCGAGACCAGCATGCCCAGGCCGCACCCGGCGATCACCAACGGCAACAGCAGGTACCACCCCGACGTCGCCCGCGGAATCACCGGAACGAGCAGCCCGAGACCGAGGGCGAGGAGACCGAACCCCACCCCGATGATCCCGCTCGGCCGCCTCTTGCCGGCCTTCTTCCCCGCGAGCAGGGCGATCGCGAACATGCTCAGCGACAACGGTGCAAGGGACAACCCGGCCTGCATGGCGTTGTACTCCAGGACCATCTGCAGGTAGATCGGTAACGCGATCATGGTGCCGCCGAGGGCGATCTGCTGCAGCATCTGACCCGAGATGCCGAGCCGGAACGTCGCAGTGCGGAACAGGTCCGGATCCAGCAGGGCGGGCCGGCCGCGGCGCTTGCGACGAACCAGCCAGTACACCAGGCTGCCGAGCGCGACCGCGCCGACCGCCAGCAGCGCGGCGACGGACTCACCGCCCTCCTGCCACACCAGGATGCCCAACACCAGGCCACCCATCCCCAGCACGGACAGCGCCGCGCCGACCCCGTCCACCCCGCGGGGACCGGTGTAGGGCACGTCCCGGACCAGCTTGATCCCGGACAACACGACCGCGATGATCGCCACCTCGAGCAGGAAGCCGACCCGCCAGGACAGGTAGGTGGTGATGAAGCCGCCCAACAAGGGGCCGACGGCGGCCGCGACCGCCGCCGCGGCGCCGACGAGCGCATACACCTTGCGTTGGGCGGCCCCCTCGAAGTTCCCATGGATCAGCGACTGCATCGCCGGCAGCAGCAGCGACGCCCCGATCCCCCCGATCACCGCCCAGAACACGATCACCGCGGTCAGGCCCTGCGCCAGAGTCATCGCCAACGCACCCACCGCGTACCCGAGCAACCCCAGGATGTACGCCAGTTTGCGGCCGATCAGATCGCCGGTCTTGCTCCCGATCAGGATGAATGCCGCCGACACCAGGGCCTCGAGGGCGATCGCCGACTGCACGCCGCTGACCGTGGTACCCAGATCCCGCACGACCGCGGCGATCGACACGTTCATCAACGACGTGTCCACCACCAGCACGAACATCGCCATCGCCAACAGCACCGCGAGCCGACGATCGGCCGCCGGCACCGGCCCTACCGACTGCTCCCGTTCGCTCATCGTCCGGCCGGACGGACGACGGTGCTCGGGCGCCCTGCAGCCACCAGGCCCACGAACACCAGCGCCGCGACCACCGGCGCCAGCAGTATCGAACCCAACGCCTCCGGATCGGCGCCCATCAGGTCGCGGATCTGACCCTGCCACCGCTGCCCGAACAGGAACGAGATCAGCAGCATGACCGGGGCTGCGATCAGGAACACCCGCCACGAACGGGCCCGCGGCAGTCGGGCGGGACGGTCCGCGAATTCCCCCCACACCCGGGCACCCAACACACCGGCCCCGTAGCCGATCGCCCCGGCGATGCCGCCGACCACTCCCTGGAACACCCCGGGCCGCGGCACCAACGACGGGGTGAACGACAGGCACACGAAGACCATCGCGACCCAGGCGCCGGGCAGTTGGTACCTGAACCGCCGCCGTCCGGCCACCGGCGAACGCGGGTGGACCCCCTGCGCCGCCACATCGGCCCGGTCCTCGGGAGCGGGCCCGCCAGGCACTGCGGCCCGCACCTCGGGGGCGTTGGAAATGGTCACCATTCTCCGTCCACTTGCTCGCACGCTTGCATCTCGATCATTCCCGGCGAACATCGCGAATCGGCATCCAACCCGCCGCAGGTCACGCCATCTGTACAAAGATCTGGCCGAAGCCGTTGACCGCCCAATGCATCAACATCGGGGCGAGCAGGCTGTCGCTGCGGGCACGCAACTCACACAGCAACACGCCCGCGACACCGGTGAACACGACCGTGCCGACCACCCGTAGCACCAGACCCAACGCCCCGCCGCCCAAAACGCCGGTCATCGCCTCGTTCGCCGCGCCGCCGGCCAACGCGGGGGCAACATGCCACACCCCGAACAATCCCGAGGACACCAACGTGGCCACCCGCGGGCCCGACCGCCGCCGCAGCAACCCCCACAGCACACCCCGGAACGCGAACTCCTCCGGAACTACGGTGCCCAGCGGGATCACCACGAACACCGCCAGTAGGGTCAGCGGCCATCCGAGCGAGGGTCCGGCGACCATGTCGCGAGTCGCCGGAATCAACAATGCGACACCGTAGCCGACCGCCACCACCGCGGCGCAGATCCCGCCCCAGCGCAAGCCCGCCGGCCAGGTCGCCCGGGCCAACCCCAGATCGCCCGCCCGCAGCCGACTCCCGCGGGCGATCCCGGCCAGTGCGCCGGTCAAGGCCAGCCCGATCAGCACGCTCGCCGCCGGCAGTCGGTTGGCCGCGACATTCGCACCGGCCATCACCGACAATGACAGCATCATGGCAGCGCGGAACGTCACGGACGCCATCCCCTTCCACACCGTCGCACGCTGCTGTCCGCCACGATCGCGGCATCCGACGTGCCATCGCGGCGGTGGACCGTGATTGCCCGGAGGAGGTAGCCCGCTCAGACGGTTTCGGCGACGGCGCGACCCGGGGCGACCGCACGCTGCGCATCGACCGCCGCAACAGCCGGGGCCCGTCGGCGGCGGATCCACTTGCTGACCTCGATGACCAGCGGCAGCACCAGCGCAAGTCCCACGCTTTCCAACCATTGCGGGCCGGTGAGTGAGGTGGTGAGCAGTGCGGCCTGCAGACCCGGCAACTGGGTCGCCAGCACGATCAGCGCGACCGGCACCAATGAGATCGCCAGCGCCTGCAGGATCGGCGGCGTCAACCCGCTGGTCGGGTCACGGCGGTTGGTCAGAGCGTTGAACACCGTGCCCAGGCCCATCACCGCGAACGTCATCGTCATCGACGCGCTGGACCGGTCGACGCTCGGTGCGTCGGGTCCGAAAATCAGCGGAACCAGTGCGGCGAGAAACAGCACCACGCCGTACAGGATCCAGAACAGGACAGCCGTCCGGTTCGTGATCGGGATGCCCGGGTCCCGCGGTGGCCGGCTCATCACGTCGGGATCTCCCGGGTCCACGGTGATCACCACGACACCCGCCGCAGTGGCGAAGAACAACAGGAACAGCACCATCGTCGGGGTCAGCGCAACGCCCTGGTTGATGTTGAAGGCGGTTGCCGCGAGGAACAGCATCACAAGGGCCAGCAGCTGGGTCATCTGGAACCGCACGTAGGACACGATCTTGGCGTACACCCGGCGACCGAGTTCGACGGCGTGCACCAGGGTGCCGAAGTTGTCGTCGGTCAGGATCATCCGGGCGGCCTGCTTGGTGACCTCGCTGCCGCTGCCCATCGCCACCCCGATGTCGGCCTGTTTGAGGGCGGCTGCATCGTTCACGGCATCCCCGGTCATCGCGACGATCAGTCCCTGGTGCTGCATCACGCGCGCGAGCCGCAGCTTGTCCTCCGGGGAGACCCGCCCGAAGACATGTAGCTGCGGCAATCGGCGTTCCAGCTCGTCGTCGGACAATGCCTGCAGCTCACTGCCGCTGATCGCGCCCGCCCCCAGGCCCAGGGTCTCGCCGATCGCCCGGGCCGTCACCGCATGGTCACCGGTGATCATCCGCACGTCGATCCCGGCATTCAACGCGGTGGCCACGGCCGCCTTCGCCTCCGCCCGCAGCGGATCGATGATGCCCACCATTCCCACGAACGCCAGATCGTGTGTCAACGACATCGGATCGTCCGTCATCGCCCGGGTCTCGTCGTCCCCGACCAGGCGGGCCGCGAATGCCAGCACCCGCAGACCCTTCTCGCCCATCCGGGCGTTCGCCGACTCGATTCCCCGACGGACCTGCTCGATCGGCACCTGCGAACCGCTCAACGGCCCACCGGATTGCGTGCATCGGGCCAACACGACGTCCGGGCCGCCCTTGACCAATTCGATGACCCGACCGGTCGGGTCATCCGGCACGTGGTGGAAGGTGGCCATGAACTTGTAGTCGGAATCGAACGGCACCTCGGCGATCCGCGGGTAGGCCCGCCGGGTCTCCTCGGCATCCACACCCAGCTTGGCGGACAGCACCACCAGCGCCGCCTCGGTCGGGTCGCCGACCACCGCACCGTCGTCCGCGACCGTCGCGTCACTGGCCAGCACCAGCCCCAGGGCCAACCGGCTGAAGTCGGGCACCGGGATCCCGGCCACCGACAGGATCGCGCCGGACTTGCGGTACCCCTGGCCCTCGACGGTGAACCAGGCCCCGTTCGCGTAGATGGTGGAGACCATCATCTGATTCAGGGTGAGCGTTCCGGTCTTGTCCGTGTTGATCGCGCTGGTCGCACCGAGGGTCTCCACGTCGGTGAGGTTCTTCACCACGGCCTTGGCCGCGGCCAGCTGCTTGGCGCCGTAGGACAGCATCGCCGAGACGAACGCCGGGAGGCCGGTGGGGATGGCCGAGATCGCCATCGCCGTGCCCAGCAGCAATAACTGGCTGGCGGGGACCCCGCGGACAAGCCCGACCACGACGATGAACGCCACCGCGGTCCAGGCGATGATGCCCAACACCCGGGTCAGGGTGTCCAGTTCCTTCTGCAACGGTGACCGGGTCCGGGTGACCGAGGTCAGCATCGTCGCGATCCGACCCATCTGGGTGGTCATTCCGGTGTCCGTGACGACCATGGCCGCGGT
>JBIOVW010000745.1:0-5841 GCA_044867945.1 Nakamurella sp.
CGGGCACCGCAGCCGCCGGGACAGCCGCCGGGACAGCCGCCGCCGAGCCGGTCCGCGCGGCGACGAACGCGTCGACGTCGGCGTCGCTCACCGACGGGTCGGCGCTGACCGCGAGCAGGGCGCCGACCGGCAGGTTCTGGCCCGGCGCCGCCACGATGCGCCGCAGGGTCCCGTCGAACGGCGCCTCCAGGTCGTTGCTGATCTTCGACGAGTCGATGGTGCACAGCGCGTCACCGGTGGAGAAGCTCTGCCCCTCGGTGACATGCCATGTCTCGACGACGCCGTCCTCCATCGTCATGCCCCACTTGGGCAGCTCGATGCCCTTGATCTCGGTCATCTCAGGCCCCCAGCACGGTGCGCACGGCGGCCTCGACGCGGTCGTCACTTGGCACCCATTCGCGTTCCAGGGCCGGCGAGAACGGCACCGGGGTGTGCGGCGGGGTGATCAACTGGATCGGCGCCCGCAGCTCGTCGAAGACCTGGGTGGCGGCCAGTGCGACCACGTCGTGTCCGAAACCGCATCGGGCCGCGGACTCGTCGACCACCACCAGCCGGCCGGTCGCCGCCACCGACTCCAGGATCGCCGTCTCGTCCAGCGGGCTGGTCGTCCGCGGATCGACCACCTCGACGGAAATGCCCTCCAGGGCCAGTTTGTCGGCCACCCGGTTGGCCGTGTTGACCAGATTGGACAGGGCCACGACGGTGACGTCGGTGCCCTGCCGGGTGTAGTTGGCCACGCCCAGCGGGACGGTGTAAGGCTCGTCCGGCACCTCGTCCTTGGCGTCGTAGATTGCCTTGTGCTCGCAGAAGATCACCGGATCGTCGTCCCGGATCGACTGCAGCACCAGGCCTCTAGCGTCGTAGGCGTTGGAAGGGCAGACCACCTTGACGCCCGCGGTGGAGGTGAAGATGTTGTACGGGGAGTTCGAATGCTGGGCGGCCGCGCCGACGCCGGCGCCGATGATGCCGCGCATGACCAGCGGGGTCCTGGCCTTGCCGCCGAACATGTACCGGAATTTGGCGGCCTGGTTGTAGATCATGTCGTAGGCGACCCCGAAGAAATCCATGAACATCAGCTCGGCGACCGGGCGCAGGCCGGTGGCGGCAGCGCCGGCGGCCATGCCCAGGATTGCCGACTCGGTAATCGGGGTGTCGATCACCCGGTCGTCACCGAACTCGGTCCACAGCCCCTTGGTCACACCGAACACGCCGCCGAACGCCTCGACGGTCGGGTCGGGGTTGGTGCCGCCCTTGCCGCCGCGGATGTCCTCGCCGATCAGGACGACGGTCGGGTCCTCGCGCATGGCGTCGGCCATGGCCGCCCGGATCGCGTCGCGATAACTGGTCTTGCTCATCGTTGAACCTTTCTGGTGGGGTGCGAATCGCCGGTCAGTAGGTGGCGTAGACGTCGGTGAGTACCTGGCTGGGGTGCGGGGCGCCGGCCGCCCGCGCGTAGGCGACGGCCTCGTCCACCTCCGCGGTCGACGCGGCGTCGATGGCGTCCAGCTCCGCGGTCTCCACCAGGCCGCGGGTGCGCTCGCGGTAGATGCGCAGCGGGTCCCGGGTGTTCTTGTACTCCTGCAACTGCTCGGGCGTGCGGTACAGGCCGGCGTCGCCCTCGAAGTGCCCGTAGAAGCGGATCGCGGTCGCTTCGATCACCGACGGGCCACCGCCGGTCCGGGCCCGCTCGACCGCCTGCGCGGCCGCGTCCCGCACCGCGAAGTAGTCGGTCCCGTCCACCACGGTCGCCGGCATGCCGAAACCGGCTGCCCGGCCGGCGATGTCGCCGGAGCCGACGGCGAACGACGCTCCGGTGGCCTCGCCCATGCCGTTGTTCTCGAAGACGAAGATAACCGGCAGGCGCAGCACGACGGCCATGTTCAGCGCCTCGAAGGTCAGGCCCTGGTTGGAGCCGCCGTCGCCGGTGAACGACACGGACACCCCGTCGGTGCCCAGCGTCTTCGCGGTCAGCGCGGCGCCGATCACCAGCGGCGGCCCGCCGCCGACGATGCCGTTCGCGCCGAGCATGCCCACGGAAAGGTCGGCGATGTGCATGGACCCGCCCTTGCCGCGGCACAGACCCTCGTCCTTGCCGAAGATCTCGCACATCATCGGCCGGATGCCGCAGCCCTTGGCCAGGCAGTGCCCGTGACCGCGGTGGGTGGAGGCGATGAAGTCCGTGGGTCGCAGGTTGTCGCACACCCCGACAGCGATCGCCTCCTCTCCGGCGTACAGGTGGATGAACCCGGGGATGTCACCGGTGGTGTTCTCCTGGTGCAGCCGGTCCTCGAACGCCCGGATCTGGCTCATCCGCCGGTAGGCCCCGAGCAGCTCCTCTGTCGGGTAGCCGGCCGGGTCCGGTCCGGCCCCCGTGGTCGCTGCTGTGGTGATCGCCGCTGAACTCATGCGCCCTCATCTCCTGTGACTCGTGACGTCCCCCGATCGGTGCGTCGGGGTGGCGAGAAGGTAGGGCGGCGAAGCGCACGGGGACCAACGACCGATCATTGTGCGGTCCCCACGACGCGACGGTCGGGGAGGATCGCGGCGTGCTGCGCCGCGCCCGGTTGGCCCCCGGTTCGGCCGGCCCTCCTGCCGTTCCGCGCCCTAACCACGGCGGTGTCGACGCAGGTCACGGGCAAGGTCACGGCCGTGCGTCAGGTCGGCGACCGGGCCCCTCGAGGGGTGCGGGGGACTGCCGGATCATGACGGCCGGACCCGCGGTGGCCGGTTGTCCGGGCGACAGGTGTCACGCGATGCAACGCTCGCGCAGCGGCGGTCGGCCTAACCTGGAACGGACCGCGAGGACGCGAGGGGAGCGGGATGCGCAGGTTCGAGACGGCCTTCGGCGGCGCGGACACGTCCGCCGAGTACCGAGCGCTGCTCGAGGCGGTGCACGCCGCCTTCCTGGACGGTCGGCGCGCGCCCGCCCAACCCCGTTCGGTGATCCGCGAGTCCTGGACCCGGGTCCGCCGGACCGGGCTGAATCCGGCCGTCGGCGGGTTGCCAGGCGAGACGCCCGACCTGCCCGCCCGCGCCGATCCGGACGGCGCGCAGTTCGGCCCGGAGCCGTCGGCGATGACCGACCTCGTCCCCTTCCTGCGTCGGCACCTCGACCCGTTGCTCGACGACGACCACACGCTGCTGGTGATCTCGGACGACAAGGCCCGGGTGCTCGCCCGGTTCGGTGGGCGGGGCATGTCCCGGCATGCCGACGAGATCGGGTTCCGACCCGGTCTGGCCTGGTCGGAGCGGACGGTCGGGACCAACGCCATCGGGACCGCGCTGGTCACCGGAAGCCCGGTCCAGGTGCACGCGGCCGAACACTTCTGCTTCGCCCAGCAGGGGTGGAGCTGCGCGGCCGCCCCGGTGCTCGATCCGCGCAGCGGGCGGCTGCTGGGCGCGATCGACCTGTCGTTTCGGGCCGACGACGCGCATCCCAGTGCGGTGTCGCTGGCCAGCAGCCTGGCTCGGCAGGCCGAACTGGAGCTGCGGGACGCGCACCGGCGCAGCCTCGACCGGCTCCGCCGGGCCACCAGGGTGCCGGGCAGCGGGCGGTGGGTGCTGGTCGACGAATGGGGCTGGATCGCCGACGCGAGTGACCCGGGCGATGAGCGCCGGCTCGCGTTGCCAGACGAGTTGGTCGACGGCGCGTGCGTGCTGGTGGAGGGCCTGGGCCCGGTCGAGCTGACGGCGACGCCGCACGGCTGGCTGCTGGTCGCCGGGTCCGCCTTCGACCGCGACCGGAACGGTCCGTGCGTCCGGCTGCGGGCCGACGCGGTCCGGTGCGAGGTCACGGTGGTGTCCCGGGACAGCACCTGGACCAGGGTGCTGACCGGGAGGCGTGCGCAGATCCTGGCCTGCCTGGCCGGCCATCCCGCCGGGATGAGCGCGGGTGAACTCGCCGCGACGGTTTATGGGTCGGCCAATTCCGCGGTCGCGGTGCGGGCCGAGGTGCACCGGATCCGGCGCACGGTCGGCGGCCTGATCGAAACCAATCCCTACCGCCTCGCCGACGGCGTCCGGCTGGACTGAACGTGCATCGAGCCCGGGTGATGGTTCGACAGCGCCGGGTCGGCGGAAAGCGGATCCGCTGCGGCCTGAGCGGTCCGAGAGCGCGGTGCGGAGCGGCCACGCACATGGGTGGCATAGCTGACGACGAGCGTGATATCCCCTGCGCCACATATTGTTTCGGAGCGGCGGTGCGACGGTTCATGACCCTTTCGCAGTGGTGAGAGTCCCAGGCAAGATCGTTTCTGAAATGTTGGTCACTGGAACGGGTGACGTTAGTGACTGTTCACACGGGAAGGAGGGGTGATGTCACTCGTCCGGGGCGGTCGGCGGTCGGATTGGTTCGCCGGTCCGGGTGGTTTCTCCCCGGTGGGCCCGTCCTGGTTTGCTATTTCCGCCGGCTAACGGGCATTGTGAAATTCGGTCGCCGGCACCGGACGATTCCCACGGGGGGTGTCGCCGGTTCCCGACGTTCACCTTGAGGGTTCCTTTCATGCCTGTCGCGTCGATGACGCCTGCCCGGTTCCATCGCCCTGGCTCCGTTCGCCGTCGCGGTCGATCGTTGATGGCCGCAGCGGTCAGCGTGCGGCTGGTCCTGGCGATGGGCGTGGTCAACGTGGCGTTCACCGCGGGTCCGGCGGCGGCGGACCCGACCGGGACGGGTGGTCAGTTCGTGCCGTTGCAGACCCGGCTGGTCGATACCCGCACCGGGGTGGGTGGTTTCACCGGACCGATGGTCGCCGGCGTGTATCAGACGTTCACGGTGAACGGTCAGGCCGGGTTGCCGTCGACCGGGGTCGCCGCGGTGGTGGCGAACGTGACCGCGCTGAACTCGTCGGGGTCGTCGGGGTTGATCAACGTCGGGGCGAACAGCGGCGGGTCGACCGGGACCGCGACCGCGTTGTTGTACGAGCCGAGCGAAATGGTGTCGAACACGGTGGTCATCGAGAACGGTGACGACGGCAAGATCAAGATCTCGTCCAGTCGGGCGATCCACATTCTGGTGGATGTCCAGGGGTACTTCACGACCGGGAACGGCGCCAGAACGGCGCCCCGGCCCCGGGCGGGTTCGTGCCGCTGGCCGCGGCCAACGTCACCACGATCACCGCGCCGGCCGCGTCCTCGACGTCGACGGTGCAGGTGACCGGCGTGGCCGGGGTGCCGTCGACGGCGACCGCGGTGTACGCGAACCTGGTGGTGGACAACACGACGGCCGGTTCCGGGAGCGGGTTCATCACGCCGTTCCCGGCGGGCACGACCCCGCCGAACCCGTTCTCGTTGAACTACGACGGGAACTCCACGACCGCGTTGGGCACCACCATCGACCTGAACGCGCAGGGGCAGCTGGCGATCAGGTTCGACAGCGCGGGCGCCCCGTTGAGCGTGCGGGTCGACGTGCTCGGCTACTTCGACGGGCCACCCTCCAACGCCGGATACACCCCGAAGGTGGCCCGGGTCTACGATTCGACGGTGTCTCCGGGGGCGCCGATCCCGACCGGCAACACGGTCGACGTGCAGGTCAACGGGGTCGGCGGCATCCCGGCCTGGAGCCCGTCGATGTCCGGGGTGGCGATCAGCGTGCAGACCTACGGCAGCACCGCGGCCGGCGCGGTCAGGGTGTGGCCGTCGGACGAGTCGATGCCGGGGGTGACGTCCGCGGAGAACGGGGTCGGCGACATCCAGTCGAACATGGTCATCGTCCGGCCGGGCAGTGACGGCAAGATCAAGGTCAACTACACCGGCGGGTCGGGATCGATCCGGGTGGTGCTGGACGTGCAGGGCTACTTCACCAACACGCAGATTCTGCCGCCGGCCACCGGGCCGGACCCGGAA
>JBIOVW010000746.1:0-5772 GCA_044867945.1 Nakamurella sp.
GACGGTGGGCCCGGTCGCCTGGTCCGCCGCGCCGGCGGGCACCGCAGCGGTCGACCGCGCGGTGTCGCCGAGGTTGCCCAGAACCGACCCGGACGACCCGGTGGTCGAACATGCCGTCACGGTCGCGAGCAGGGCGACCACCACTGCCACTCCGGCGCGACGCGGCCGAGTCATTCCAGCTCTCTCCACGGACTTCCGACCCCGGACCATGGCCCACCCCCAATGGTTCAATTCTGCCCAACCCGGGTGACGGTCCCGGACACATCCGCGTGTGCCATGGCGAAAGTCACCCATCCGTGACCTCCCCGCCCCCGGTCAGCACAGGACGCGGTCCCCGCCACTCCGGTTCCGCACCCGGGCGATGCGGTCACAGCGCTCGCACAGTCCGCGCCGAGGTCGCGTCCGTATCGTGGGTTCGAGTCCATCCGGGGTCAAGCAGACAGGGAGCCGTCCGGCCGATGAACGACGACGACCGCGCAAGCTCGGCCGACTTCACGACCTCCACCGCCGACCCGGCCGCATTGCCGGCCGCCTCGCCGGGGTCGGCCGCCCGGCTGCTGGCCACCCTCGGCCTGCTCGGCCCGCTGACCGCCGCCACCCTGGTGGGCGCCCTGCACGTGCTGCCGGAGACCGCCGAGATCTCTCCCGTCCGCCGGACCATCAGCGAGTACGCCCTGACCGATTCCGCCTGGGCGTTCAATTTCGGCGTCGTCGCGCTGGCTCTCGGCTCGCTGGCCATCCTGGTCGGCGCGGCGCAGGCCGGCCTGGCCGGGGTCCGCTCGATCGGCTTCGCGCTCGGTGTGGCCTGGGTGGTGGCGCTGCTCACCGTGGTCGTGTTTCCCAAGCACAACTGGGCGGTCGGTCCAACCGCCAACGGACAGATCCACCGGGTGGCCAGCCTGATCGCGTTCATCTGCCTGCCGCTGGCCGTCCTGCTGCTGACCCGGCGACGTGCCGCCGGGTCCAACCTCGTCGCCCGTTACGCGTTCTGGCTGGGCGCCGCTTCGCTGGCCTGGTTCGGCACGTTGGTGGGCGCCTGGCTGATCAGCCCGCTCACCGGTGTGCCCTGGTACCGGGCGTTGCCGATCGGCATGGTCGAGCGGGGCCTGGTGCTCTGCGAGGTGGCGGCCGTCGTCGCGCTGGGCGCCTGGGTGCTCAGGACGAGAAGGACCCCCGCGCTCCGGCCGGCCGGCCGGCCGCAGCCCGCGCCAGCCGGCTGATCGCCGCCGGCCCGACCCGGCAGCACCCCCCGACCAGGCGCGCCCCCGCGGCCACCCAGACCGCGGCGTGCTGCGGACCGAACGTCGCCGTGCCCGCCCAGCCGCGAGCGGATGCGTCCCAACGCTCGCCGCTGTTCGGATAGACGACGGCGGGTTTGCCCGAACTCTGCACCGCGAGCGCGACCAGGTCCCCCGCCTGCACGGAGTCGACGCAGTTGACGCCGACGGCGATCACCTGCTCGATGTCGGCGGCCATGGCGAACACGTCGCCCGCCGATTCACCCGCTCGCGTCCGCCCCGCGTCGCAGGTCAGCGACAACCAGGCCGTCACGTCGAGGTGCTCGATCTCGGCCAGCAGCGCCTCGGCCTCCGCGGCGGACGGGATGGTCTCCACTGCGAGCACGTCGGCGCCGGCATCGGCCAGAATCTCCAGCCGTGGCCGGTGCCACTCCCGCAGCTGCCGCACCGTCAACCCGTAGTCGCCGCGGTACTCGGACCCGTCGGCCAATGCGGCCCCGTACGGGCCGACGGAGGCGGCCACCCAGCGGGGCACATCGCCGTCGTCGACTGTCCGGGCCGCCTCGCGGGCCAGGTCGACCGATCCGCGCAGCGCCTGCTCGGCCTCGGTGCGGCCGAGGCCGATGGCGCTGAACCCCTGCAGGGATGCCTGGTAGCTGGCGGTGATCGCAATCTGCGCGCCGGCCCGGTAGTACTCGCGGTGCGCGGCGGTGATCGCGTCCGGGTTCTCCACCAGCAGCCGGGCCGACCACAACGCGGACGACAGGTCGTGGCCGTGTGCCTCCAGCAGGGTGGCCAGTCCGCCGTCGAGGATCACCGGCCCGGCGGCCATGGCCTGAGCAAGACCGGTTGCGCCGTTCACGCCTTCCCCGAACCACCTGCGAACATGCCTCGATAGTAGAACCGCGCCGGGTCGGCTTCCGGTGACGGTGTGCCACCGGTGCCCGCTCTCGGGCGGGGTGGGTGGTCCGCCCGTATGCCGTCGTCCGGGGTGAAAGACTGCTGTCCGTCACGACCGCTGTGACATGTCCCGACGAAGGGTGAGGCGACTGTGACGATCGCAGTGACCGGGGCAACCGGTTACCTGGGCCGCGGGGTGGCCGAGTCGCTGGCCGCCGCGGGGGTGGCGCAGCGACTGGTGGTCAGGTCTCCGGAGCGTGCCCCGACGCTCGCGTCGGCCGAGGTGGTCGCGGCCGCCTACGACGACGGCCCCGCCGTCCGCGCTGCGCTGGCCGGCTTCGAGACGGTGTTCATGGTCTCCGGGGCCGAGGAGCCCGGCCGACTCGACTCCCACCGGGTGTTCATCGATGCCGCCGTCGCGGCCGGGGTCTCCAGGATCGTCTACACCTCGTTCTTCGGCGCCGCGCCCGACGCCACGTTCACCCTGGCCCGCGACCACTGGCACACCGAGCAGCACATCCGGGCGTCCGGCCTGCGGTACACGTTCCTGCGGGACAACCTCTACGCGGACCAGTTCATGGTGTTCGCCGGCGCCGAGGGGGTGCTGCTGGGGCCGGGCGGGAACGGGCGCGTGTCGGCGGTGGCCCGTTGCGACGTCGTCGATGTCGCAACGGCGGTGCTGCTCGCGGTGGCCCGCGATTCTCCCAGTGCCGTCGGTGCGTCCAGTGTGTCCGGGGCGCCCATGCTCGATGGCGGGTCCGTGCACGACGGCCGGACCTACGACCTCACCGGCCCGGAGTCGCTCAGCCTGGCCGACGTGGCGCGGATCATCACCGAGGTCACCGGGCGCCCGGTCCGCTACCAGGCCGAGTCCGTGGAGAAGGCCTATGCGTCACGGGCGATCTACGGGGCGCCGGACTGGCAGCTGGACGCCTGGGTGAGCACCTACACCGCGATCGCCGCCGGTGAGCTGGCCGCGGTGACTGGCGACGTCGAACGGGTGAGCGGACACCCGGCGACGAGCCTGGCGCAGCTGCTCAGCCGCAGCTGACCGGCGTTCGATACCGTGAGCCAGCCCGGCCGGGCGCTCGCACCGGCGATCGCTCGCACCCGCGATCGATTTGCCATGTTCCGCCCCGAATCGGCCCGCCGAAGGGCTGAAGTTGGCAAATCGGCAGCAGCGGGAACGCGGGGTCAGCCGCGGTGCAGCAGCTGCTCGAACGGCACCAGGCTCTCGAACGGGTCGGCGTCCCGGCGGCGCCGCGCCTCGACCCGGGACGGTTCCGGCCCCAGGACCGCGCTGAACAAACCGGCTCCTTCGTCGCCGATTTGTCTGCGCCCGGTCCTCCTGTGCTCGATGGCGGCCTCGCAAGCTCGGCCGACCAGGTGCACCTGCGCCGGCCGGGCGAGCTCGTCGTCGGCGAGCTCGTCCTCGACATCGGCCACCGCGGATGCCTCCGCCGCCGGCCCGGGCCGCATCCCGGAGTGCGTCTCGGCCAGGGCGGACACCAGCTGTCGCCCGGCCTGGTCGATCCGCTGGTCGAGCCCCCGCCCCGAATCGGTCCCGAAGTCGGCCGTCGCGGCGAACACGCCCGTGGCCACCGGCTCGGCCTTGAGGTAGGCGAAAAGCGGCCGCATCGCATAGTCGAGCACCAGCGAGTGCCGCGCCGACCCGCCTGTCGCCGCCATCAGCACCGGCTTGCCGACGAAGCCCTGCGGGTCGGCGACGTCGAAGAACGACTTGAACAGCCCGCTGTAGGACGCGCTGAACACCGGGGTCACCGCGATCAGCCCGTCCGCCGAGTCGACCGCGTCCAGCGCCGACTGCAACGCGGGCGGCGGGAAGCCGGTCACCAGGGTGTCCGCGATCGGGCGGGCCAGCAGGCGCAGCGGCACGTCGACGACCTCGATGCGCAGGCCCCGCCGGGCTCCCTCCCGGCGGACCGCCTGGACCAGCCGGTCCGCGAGCAGCTTGGTGGACGACGGTTCGCTCAGCCCGGCCGAGACCACGGCCACGGTGTAGGTCGTCATGCCGACGCGCCCTCCAACTCGGCAGCGGCAGCGGCATCCCGGGCGGCGACCAGCGCGGCGTGGGTCGGGCCGTCCGGCACGTCCGCGGGTCGCAGCGCGTTGAACTCCTTGCGCAGCACCGGCACGATCTCACCCAGCAGGTCCAGCTGCTCCAGCACCGTGGCCAGCGGCAGACCGGCGTGATCCATCAGGAACAGCTGCCGCTGGTAGTCGCCGAACGACTCGCGGAAGGTCAGCGTCCGGTCGATCACCTGCTCCGGGCTGCCCACCGTGAGCGGCGTCATCTCCGAGAAGTCCTCGAGCGAGGGCCCGTGCCCGTAGACCGGGGCGTTGTCGAAGTACGGCCGGAACTCGCGGATCGCGTCCTGCGAGTTTCGCCGCATGAACACCTGACCACCCAGACCGACGATCGCCTGATCGGCCGTGCCGTGCCCGTAGTGCTCGAACCGGGTCCGGTAGAGCTGGATCAGTCGCTGGAAGTGCGAGGTGGGCCAGAAGATGTGGTTGGCGAAGAACCCGTCGCCGTAGTAGGCGGCCTGCTCGGCGATCTCCGGGCTGCGGATCGACCCGTGCCAGACGAACGGCGGCACGCCGTCCAGCGGGCGCGGGGTGGAGGTGAAGCCACGCAGCGGGGTGCGGAACTGCCCCTTCCAGTCCACCACGTCCTCCCGCCACAACCGGTGCAGCAGGTGGTAGTTCTCCACGGCCAGCTCGATGCCCTTGCTGATGTCCTGCCCGAACCACGGGTAGACCGGCCCGGTATTGCCCCGTCCCATCATCAGGTCGACCCGTCCGTCGGCCAGGTGCTGCAGCATCGCGAAGTCCTCGGCGATCTTCACCGGGTCGTTCGTGGTGATCAGCGTCGTCGAGGTGGACAGGATGATCTTCTCGGTCTGCGCCGCCACGTAGCCGAGCATGGTGGTCGGCGACGACGGCACGAACGGCGGGTTGTGGTGCTCGCCGGTGGCGAACACGTCGAGTCCGACCTCCTCGGCCTTGCGGGCGATCGTCACCATCGCCTTGACGCGCTCGTGCTCCGTGGGCGTGCGCCCGTTGGTGGGGTCGGTGGTCACGTCACCGACGGTGAAGATGCCAAATTGCATGACGCGCTCCCGATAGTTGAGGTGTCAACTGGTTCGCCCCGGTCAACATCATCCTGCCGGTTTCTATTCCTCCGCATGGACCGGCTCCGCCGCCCCGCCCCTCGCGCAGTTGTTCATGAAGAACCCGCCCTCATTCCGGCCGAATAAGGGCGTGTTCTTCATGATCGACTGCTGGGGGGACGGGGGTGGGCACTGGGACCCGGTGGCGGTCCAGCCGGGACGTCGCCTCGCCCAGCAGCTCCGCCGGCAGCTCCGCGGCCGCGAGCTCCCACCGCCGGCCGTAGGCGTCCAGCACGGCCTGCCGGACGTCGGCGACCGTCACACCGGGCACGCTGTCCTGCACCGCGCCGACCGTCGAGGGATCCCAGTCCAGACCCAGGCCGCGATAGACGTCGATGAGCACGGACCGGACCGGCTCCGCGTCGGTCACCAGGATCACGATGCCGAACAGCCAGCCTCCACGGACCAGCCGCTGCGCGGTGCCGACCAGTTTGTGCCCG
>JBIOVW010000747.1:0-2755 GCA_044867945.1 Nakamurella sp.
TGGATGCGCCGCCGCTGCCGCCGGGTCGGCTGTCGACCTGGTCGAACCGCGAGGGTCGAGCACTGCGGGGTCTCGGACGGAATGCCCCGGCCGGCAGCAGCTTCATGCCGCGCTGATCTTCGCGTCACCGAACCGGACAAATCCGGCGCGATACTGACGGTTGGATCAGCGCGGCGGGAGACGGTCCGCAGCTGCCAGCGGCCGCGCTGATCCAACGACCACCGAACCGGACATAACCGGCGCAGTTGTGGTTGTTCGATCAGCGCGGGGCCCGGACTCAGCGCGGCGCCCCGGACTCAGCGCGGGGCCCCGGACTCAGCGCGGCGCCCCGGACTCAGCGCGGCGCCCAACAGTCAGCGCAGCGCCCAGGCAGCGCGGCAGCGCCGCACCCAGCGGAGGCTTCAAACCTCGCCCTTCACCCCGGCGAGCAGCATCTGCGCGACGTCCATCACCTCGACGTCGGCGACACCGTCCGGAGTGCTCTCGGCGGGCGTGTTCTGCCGGGCGGTGAGCCCGTCGGTCAGCATGACCCGGCAGAAGGGGCAGCCTGTGACGATGGTGTCCGCGCCGGTGGCCAGCGCCTCGTCGGTGCGTTCCAGGTTGATCCGCTTGCCGGTCTTCTCCTCCATCCACATCCGCGCGCCCCCGGCGCCGCAACACAGCGATCGGGCGCTGTTGCGGGGCATCTCGGACAGGGTGACGCCGGTCGCGCCGATCAGCTCCCGCGGCGGGGTGTAGACCTTGTTGTGCCGGCCCAGGTAGCAGGGGTCGTGGTAGGTGACGTCGCGAGATGCCAAGGGTTTCTTGGGCACCAGCCGACGTTCCCGCACCAGCCGATTGAGCAGCTGGGTGTGGTGGACGACCTCGTAGTGCCCGCCCAGGTCGCCGTACTCGTTGCCCAGCGTGTTGAAGCAGTGCGGGCAGGTCACCACGATCTTGCGCCTGACCCGGTCGCCGAACGCGGTGTTGATCGTCTCCGCGGTCGCCTGCGCCAGCATCTGGAACAGGAACTCGTTGCCGGCCCGCCGGGCCGGGTCACCGGTGCAGGTCTCCTCGGTGCCGAGCACGGCGAAGCCGACGGCGGCCATGTACATCAGCTCGGCCACCGCGCGGGTGGTCTTCTTCGCGCGATCGTCGAACGCGCCGGCGCAGCCGACCCAGAACAGGTACTCGTGATCGGGGTCGATGGTGTCGGTGACCACCGGCACCTCGAACGGCAGGTCCTTCGCCCAGGCCATCCGGTCCCGCTGGTTCTGCCCCCACGGGTTGCCCTTGTTCTCCAGGTTCCGGAACAGCCCGCCCAGCTCGGTGGGGAACTCGGACTCGATCATCACCTGGTACCGGCGCATGTCCACGATGTGGTCGACGTGCTCGATGTCCACCGGACACTGCTCCACACTGGCCCCGCAGGTGGTGCAGTCCCACAGCACGCCGGGGTCGATCACGCCACCGGTCGGGCGGCCCTGTTCGTCGGTGTCCGGCGGCCCGACCAGGGGACGTTGCGCCTCCAGCATCGCCAACGGATCGGCATGCGCGAACGCCTGAAGGTCGGCTTCGCTGAGCTTTTCCGAACCTTCTGGGGTCAACCCGCCCCCGGCCCGCAGGTAGGGCGCCTTGGCGAACGAATGATCCCGCAGGCCGAGGACCAACAGCTTGGGGGACAAGGGTTTTGCCGTGTTCCAAGCCGGGCATTGGGACTGGCAGCGGCCGCACTCTGTGCAGGTCGCGAAGTCCAGCCAGCCCTTCCATGAGAAGTCCTCGACCTTGCCGACGCCGAAGGTGTCGACCTCGGGATCGGCCTCCTCCAGGTTCAGCACCTCGCCGCCGGAGAGCATCGGCTTCAGGGCGCCCAGCGCCGGGGCACCGTCGTCACGGCGTTTGAAATAGATGTTGAAGAAGGCCAGGAAGCGGTGCCAGGCCACGCCCATCGACAGGGTGCGGGCGATGACGATGGCCCACACCATCGAGATGACGACCTTGACCAGGGCCACGAACGACACCGCCGCCGGCCACGCCGGCAGCCAGCTGCCCAGCCAGGTCGAGATCGGCGCCGCCCACGTCGGATACGGCAGCCACCCGTTCGCAGCCTTGAACGCGCGGATTCCGAAGATGCAGATGCCGACGCCCAGGATGATCAACTCGACGAAGTACGCCTGGGCGAAGTTGGAGCCCAGGAATCGGGACCTGCGCTCCACCCGCCGCGGGTGGTTGACCTGCCGGACGATCATCAGGTATCCGATGCCCAGCACCGTGGTGGTCGCGATCAGTTCCACGAACAGCCCGTACCAGGCCTGATGGCCCAGCCAGGGCAATTCGAACTGCGGGTCGATCGTCTCGCCGGCCGCCTCGACCAGGGTCAGGAACAGCGCCCCGAACCCGATCATGACGAACCAATGCGCGACGCCGATCCAGCCCCATTTGAGCATCCGGGTGTGCCCGAGGAACTCCTTGACCAGCGTGCCCAGCCGGGCACCGACCGGCCCCGCCCGGTGCGGATCCGGCGCACCCAACCGGACGTGCGCGACCAGCCGCGCCGCGGCTCGGGCGAGCAGGCCGAAACCGACCACCAGGAACGCCGCCGCGATCACGCCGAACGTGATGGACCACCAGGTCATGTAGAGCCTCTTCTCCCACCGCGTCGCAGGGCCGCACCCATCGCACTCGCCCAGGCCCCATACGACAAGCTACTTGCGAGTAACTTACGGGGCGCGGCGCCACCCTCCGTCAACAGTTGATCATGGTCTTGTGGTGGTTA
>JBIOVW010000748.1:0-17274 GCA_044867945.1 Nakamurella sp.
CCTCGACCATCGTCCTGGCCTGCTCGACCGTGTTGGCCAGCGGCTTCTCGCACAGCACATGCTTCCCGGCGGTCAGCGCGGCCACGGCGATCTCCGCGTGGGTATCGCCGGGCGTGCAGATGTCGACCAGGTCGATGTCCGCGCGTTCCACCACCCGACGCCAGTCAGTCTCGCTCTCGGCCCAGCCCAGCCGTTCGGCAGCGGCGGCCACTCGGTCCGCCGAACGCCCCACCACCACGGTCATCTCGGGTCGGAGCGGCAGGTCGGCGACGCGGTCTGCCGTACGCCAGGCCTGCGAGTGCGCCGCACCCATGAAGGCGTAGCCGATCATCGCCACCCGCAGTGCGGGTCGGGAATCCTTGGTCATGGAGTTGCTCCCGCCGCTACCTCGTCGTTTGTCAGGACTCGAACGCGGTCGGCAGGAATTCCTCCACGTTCTCCTTGGTGACGACAGGCGCGTACAGCACGATCTCCCTGGGCACCTCGACCTCGACCAGGTCGCTCAGGGCCTCCCCCTGCACGACGAGTCGGGCGAGCCGGATGCCGTCCGCGGCCTGCGTGGACGGGTAGATGACGGTTGCCTTGAGCACGGTGTTGTCGGCCTGGATGTCCCGCATCACGTTGGCCGACCCGGCCCCTCCGACCATCAGGAACTCGTCGCGGCCGGCGTTGTTGATCGCGGCCATCACGCCGACACCCTGGTCGTCGTCATGGTTCCACAGCGCGTCGATGTGCGGCGCGGCCTGCAGCAGGTTGGATGCGGCCGCCTCACCGGACTCCACGGTGAACTCCGCGGAGACCCGGTTCGACACCGACAGTCCGCAGTCGGCCAACGCGTCGGCGAAGCCCTTGGACCGGTCCTGAGTCAGCGGCAGCGAGTCGATGCCGGCGATTTCGGCGACGACCGCGTCCGGCTTGCCCGCCAGTTGCTCGCAGATGTAGGTGCCGGCGGAGACCCCCATGCCGTAGTTGTCACCGAGGATCGTCGAGCGGGCGGCGAACGGGCTGGCGAACTCGCGGTCGACATTGATCACCGGGATGCCCGCGTCCATCGCCTTGATCGCGACGTCGGTCATGGCGGCTCCGTCGAAAGGCAGCAGCACGATCGCGTCGACCTTGTCGTTGATGAACGTCTCGACCTGGCTGATCTGCAGGTTCACGTCGTTGGTGCCCTCCGCGGTGATCAGCTCGACGTCACCGAGGGATTCGGCCTCGGCAATCGCGGACTTGGTGATCGAACCCATCCAGCCGTGGTCGGCGGCCGGGGCCGAGAAGCCGATGCGGATCTTCTCGCCTGTTGCCGTCCCGCCGGACCCTTCGGCCGGGCTGCTCTGCGCCGTCGTGCCGGCATCGGCCGTGGTGGTGCTCGAGCTCGCCGGCGCGTTGGTGCAGGCGGACAGCACGAGTGCGCCGGCCGCGACGACACCGAGGGTGCGCAGGGCTGGACCGCGGCGGTCGGTGCGGTGGGATCGACGGAACATGATCGGCTCCTTCAGCAGGGTGGGGGGGATTCGGATCCAGGGGCGGCCAGGTGTGGGCGCTCGACGGAACTGTCCGGGGAATGGGTTCAGCCGGTGCGAGAACGGGCGGCGACCCGCTGCTGCAGCAGCACGGCGATCACGATGATGACGCCCTTGGCGATCGCCTGCGCCGAGATCGACAGGTTGTTCAGGGTGAACACGTTGGTCAGCGTGGTGAAGATCAGCACGCCGAAGATGGTGCCGACGATGGTGCCGCGACCGCCGGAGAGCAGCGTGCCACCGATGACGACCGCGGCGATGGCGTCGAGTTCGTAGAGCGTGCCGTGCGTCGACGAGCCGGCGGTGGTCCTGGCCATGATCATCACAGCGGCGATGCCCGCGGCCAGACCGACCAGGCCGTAGAGCAGCATGGTGTGCCGTTTGACCCTGATCCCGGCCAGTCGCGCCGCCTCCGGGTTGCCGCCGACGGCGAACGTGCGCCGACCGAAGGTGGTGCGATTGAGCAGGACCCAGCCCACGAGCGCGACCAGTGCGAAGACCCAGACCAGCACCGGGATGCCGAGCAGGTCGCCGGTGAGCGTGTCGAGGAATCCGTTCACCCTGATGATCTGGGTCTGCCGGTTGGCGATGATCTCGGCGAGGCCGCGGGCTGCGGCCATCATGGCGAGAGTGGCGATGAACGGCACGATCTGGCCGTAGGCGACCATTACCCCGTTGATCAGTCCGGCCGCCGTGCCGACCAGCAGGGCGGTGGTCACCATGATGATCCAGTGCACGTCGGTGGCCAGCAACTGGGTGCCGGTGGTTGTGGCCCAGACCGAGGACAGCCCGACGACCGCACCCACGGACAGATCGATACCGCCTGCGGTGATGACGAACGTCATCCCGATCGACACCACCCCGATCACCGACGCCAGGCGCAGGATCGTCAACAGGTTGTCGGTGCTCGCGAACCGGTCGCCGGCCGTGATCACCCCGACGACACAGAGCAGCAGCAACGCGATGACCAGGCCGAGATTTCGGGTCACACCTGACGGCAAGGCGCGCCTGGGACGTGGCCCGGTCACCGAAGTCGCAGTGGTGACAGCGGTCGCCCGGGCGGGCAGCCCGGGGTCCCCGGTCTCGGGTGTCGGCTGGTCGCTCATGCCGCGGTTCCGGCCATGATCAGGTCGAGCACACCGTTCTCGTCGATATCGGATGTATCGCCGTCGTGCAGGACGCGGCCGCCGGCCACCACCAGGATGCGATCGGCCAACCCGAGCACCTCCTCCACCTCACTGGACACCACCACGACCGCCACCCCGGAATCGGCCAGTTGCCTGATCAGTCCGTAGATCTCGGTCCGCGCGCCGACGTCGACCCCGCGCGTCGGCTCATCCAGCAGCAGCACCCGGCATTGGTGCAGCAACCACCGGGCCAGCAGCACCTTCTGCTGATTTCCTCCGGACAAGGTGCGCACCGGGCGGTCGGGATCGGTCGGATGCAGGTGCACGGTGGCCGCGACCTTCATCGCCGCCGACCGTTCCGGAGTCGCATGGGTGAACCCGGCCCCCGCGAACCGGCGGAGCGAGACCAACGAGATGTTCTGGTAGATCGCCTGATCCAGCAGCAGGCCCTGCGACTTGCGCTCCTCGGGACACAACCCCACACCCGCGGCCACGGCGTCCCGCACGGAGCCGTTGCGCAGTGCCCGGCCGGCCACCTCGATGCGACCGTGGTCGGCGCGGCGGGCGCCGAACACCGTCTCGATGATCTCGCTCCGTCCAGCCCCGACCAGGCCGGCCAGACCGACGATCTCGCCCGGTCGCACCTGGAAGTTGACATTCGCGAACTCACCCCGGCGGGACAGCTCGCTCACCGACAGCAGCGGCGTCGCGTCTGTCGACGGCCCCTTGTGAACCCGCGGCGGGAAGACGTACTCGATCGACCGACCGGTCATCAGACGAATCAGCTCGGCGGTGGGAGTGCCACGCGCGTCCAATCCGGACGCCACACTGCGCCCGTCCTTGAGCACCGTGATCCGGTCGCCGATCCGCCGGATCTCCTCGAGCCGGTGCGAGATGTAAACAACGGCGACCCCGGATGCGGCCAGGTCGGCGACGATCTTGAAGAGGTTCTCGACCTCCTCGCCGTCCAGCACGGCGGACGGCTCGTCCATCACGATCAGCCGGGCATCGCGGGACAGCGCCCGCGCGATCGATACGGTCTGCTTGCCCGCCGCCGACAGTGTGCCAACCTCCCGGCTCGGTGAGATCTCGGCATGCCCGAGGCGGGACAACAGTTCCCGGGCGCGGCGCTGGGTCGCCGAGCGCTGGGAGAAACCGGCCCGGGCCAATTCGTGCCCGAGGTAGATGTTCTCGCCAACGGAGAGCCAGTCGACCAGGTCGAGTTCCTGGTAGATGGTCGCGATGCCCTGGCGAAGCGCAGCCACGGGTGAGCTCAAGTGGGCGGTCCGTCCCTGCCAGAGGACCTCACCGGCATCCACCGGGTGGGCGCCGGCCATCACCTTGATCAGGGTCGACTTGCCGGCGCCGTTCTGGCCGAGCAGGCAATGCACCTCACCGGCGCGCACCTGCAGGTCGACCCCGTCGAGTGCCCGGACGCCCGGGAAAGTCTTGACGATGCCGCGCATCTCGAGGAGCGGAGGGATCGCCTGGTCGCCTTCGACCTGAGTCATACGGTGACGGTAGTCACGCTTTCGCCTGTTGGTCAAGCAAAAGTAGTCAACCGCGAATAACAAAGCCGTCACGCCCACGGGCATAACCCCTGTGGTTCACTTGCGTAATGGCGACCCTTCGGGCCGGGGCGATGACGTCCGGAGACCTCTTCCAGCTGCTGCGGGACGGTAAGGGTCGCACGCGCGCCGAACTCGCGGACCTCACCGGGCTCGCTCGTTCCACCATCGCCGCAAGGGTCGACGAGCTGCTGGCCTCCGGACTTGTCACCGCAGCCGGCGAGGCCCGCTCGTCCGGTGGCCGGCCGCCCACCCGGTTCGCGTTCGATCCGGACGCCCGGGTCGTGCTGGCCGCCGATCTCGGCGCCACCCACGCCACACTGTCGATCACCAACCTGGACGCCGTCCCACTCGCAGAGCAGACCGAGCCGATCGCGATCGCTGACGGGCCGACCGCGGTGCTCGACCACGTGTGGTCGGTGTGGTGGGCAATGCTGTCGGGCGCCCATCGGGATGTCGCCGAGGTCGCCGGAGCCGGTGTCGGCGTTCCGGGACCCGTGGAGTTCGCCACCGGACGGCCGACCAGCCCACCGATCATGCCCGGCTGGGACGGGTTCGACATCCCCACCTACCTGTCGCGGCAGGTGGATGCGCCGGTCCTGGTCGACAACGACGTCAACCTGATGGCCCTTGGCGAGTTCGACCAGGCCTGGCGAGACACCGGCTACCTGCTTTTCGTCAAGGTGGCCACGGGCATCGGAGCCGGCCTGGTCTGCGACGGCCGGCTCAACCGCGGCGCTCAGGGGTCCGCCGGCGACCTCGGGCACGTCCGGGCGTTCGGTGACTCGACCGCCACCTGCACCTGCGGCAACATCGGCTGCCTGGAGGCGGTCGCCGCCGGACCCGCGATCGCGGGGCGACTGCGGTCCCGTGGTCTGGAGGTGAGGTCGACCGCCGACGTGGTGCGGTTGGTGCGCGAGGGCAACATGCCTGCGGTGCACGAGGTCCGTCAGGCCGGACGGGACATCGGAGCCGTGCTCGCCACCTGCGTGAACATGCTGAACCCGGCGGTCATCGTGATCGGCGGCGCACTCGCCGAGGCCGGCGAGCACCTGCTGGCCGGCGTGCGGGAGATCGTCTACCACCGCTCGCCCCCCCTGTCGACGCAACACCTGCGCATATCCACCAGCCACACCGGGGCCCGGGCCGGGGTCCGCGGAGCGAGCGCGATGGTGATCGACAGCGTGCTCTCCCCGCCGGCCGTCGACGACCTCGTGCACCGGTCGACAGTCGGGGAGGAGGTCGAGCCCACCGGAACATGACGGCGCTCACCAGAAGGCGGATCTGCCGGTGATCTCTTGCCGAGGATGAGTGGATGCGGCGTACATCGCGACGTCGCCGGCTGGTCGGTTGCACCTTTGCCTTGCAGGACAGGGCACGTGAGATCGGCGGGTCATGCCGCCCTCCCTGCGGTGCGACCGACGACGTGTTCGAGCACGGCTTCGACGACGAGTTCCGCGTCGAACCGCACGCCGTCCAGGAACGTCGAGCTGCGCCGGGTCTGCCCGGGCAGGCCGATGACGAACAACCCGGCTGCCGGGGTCCGGCCCTGCCGCTGCCGGATCTCGCCGACGCCGTCCAGCACCGGCAGCTGCAGCCAGGGGTAGCCGCGGCGGAATCCGGTGGCCCAGACGATGGATCCGACGTCGGAGACGTCCAGCCGGTGCAGCGCACGGCCCACCGCGCCGTCAGCCTGGCGCGGCGGGTCGGCCGGGTCCAGTTCGAGGTCGAGACGCCGTTCCCCCGCGAAGATGTCGAGGCGGTGCAGCAGCCTCGTCAGGCGCCGGTCCGAGTCGTCCACGGTGTCCGCCAGATCGTCCGAGAAATGCAGGGTTCGGCCCCTGGCGGCCGTCATCCGTCCGGCGAGGCGAACGCCCCGACCGACCAGCGCCGGGAGGTCGACCGCACGGTCGGTCCGCCCCACGAGTTGCAGCGACGGTTCGAGTCGTGCACGGTCGGGGTCCACCGGACGGTGCAGTGCGCCGACGGCGTCCAACCACCACATGATGTCCCGACCGCGGTAGGTGCGGGGGACCCGGGTGTGCCGCCCCACGCTGAGCACCACGTCGCGCCCGGCGCGGGCCAGTTCGTCGGCCAGCTGCACGCCGGTCGCCGACGCACCGACCACCAACACCCCTTCGGCCGGGAGGCTGCGCGGGTTGCGATAGCGGTCCGGCGTGAACTGGACGATTGACGGGTGCACGGTTCGGGCGAACTCGGGTACCGCGGGTCGGTCGCAGGCCCCCGTCGCGATGACGACCGCGTCGGCGCACCACTCGCCTGCGGTCGCGACGACGCGGAAGCCCCCCGCGGCCCGGCGAACGGACCGCACCTCGGCACCGTGGATCACCGGTGCGTCGAACGAGTGGGCGTAGCCGGTCAGGAAGTCGGCGACCGCGCCCGCCGTCATGAAGCCGGCCGGATCGCCTCCGTGGTAGGTGTAATCCGGAAGGCGGCTCATCCAGTTCGGGGTGAGCAGCCGCAGCGAGTCCCACCGCTGCGACCGCCACCGCTCGGCCGTACGTCCACGGTCGAGCACCACATGATCGACGGTGTGCTCGGTGAGTAGCCTGCTCACTGCCAGGCCCGCCTGGCCGGCGCCGATGACGACGACCTGGGTGCTCCTCATCGTCCGTGCTCCTTGGTGTTGGTCCGGTTGGCCGAAACGGATACGGCGACCCGGCCGGCGTGCGGTTGCCCGGGTCGCGCCCGGGGATCGGCCATGCGTCGCGGTGTCAGCTCGCAGTGGGTGTGGTGACGTCGATGACCACGTCGGTCCCGTTCACCAGCACGTCGTACACGGCGGACCGGCGGCGGGACTGCTCGACCAGCGCGGCGAGCCGCTCCGCGGAGGCGTCCCCGTCGACCTCGAACGACACCCGGATCTGCCGGTAGCCGTTGCGCACATGATCGGACAACCCGAGGATGCCGAGCAGATCGATGTCCCCCTCGACGGTCGACCGTACGCGGTGCAGGGTGACACCCCGGGTGGCTGCGATGTTCGCCAGGCCCGAGGTCAGGCACGCCGCGATCGCATGCAGCAGAAATTCCACCGGCGTCGGACCGTTGTTGCCGCCGACCAGCACGGCCGGGTGGTCCGCGTCGTAGGTGAACCGTTCGGTCCGGCTGGTGTCCTCCTGGCCGGCGCCGAAGAAGCCCTGGATGGTACTGCGGTTGTGCGTGCCGCTGATCCATTCGTTGGTGGCGCGGAACTGGAAGTCCGCGATGTGCGGCGCCCCCTTCACCGCGTCGAGGGTGGCGAACAGGGTCGGGACATCGACGCCGTTGCGGATCGGGCGGACCTGGGTGCTGGTCATGGTGGTTCTCCTAGCGTCTCGGTGGTCAATGACGGTCCGAACGCTACGAATCCGACCTTCTCCCGACCTTCCACCGACCCGGGTCAGGGCGAGAAGGTTGGCGGAAGGCCGGGTGCCTACGGTCGAGTCCATGAACGAGGTCCCCGCCCGACCGGAATCGCCGCCACTGCTCATCACGAACGAGACCGACTACCGGGCAGCCGCTCTCGGCACCGTACTGGGCGTGTGGGCACATCCGGACGACGAGGCGTACCTGACCGCCGGGCTGATGGCCGTCGCACGGGCGGCCGGGACCGGGTGGTCGTGACCACCGCCACCCCCGGTGAGCTCGGCACATCGGACCCGGCCTACTGGCCGCCGGACCGGCTGGCCGGGCCCGGGAACGTGAGCTCGCCGCCAGTCTGGCGACGATCGGCGTGCACGAGCACCACTGGCTCGGTCATCATGACGGCACTCTCGCCGCGGTCCCCCGGGCCATCGGGGCCCGCCATGTGCGCCGGCTGCTGCGGCAGGTGCGGCCCGACACGATCGTCACCTTGGTCCCGACGGGCTGACCGGACACGCGGATCACCGGGCCGTCTCGGCCTGGGTGACCGACGCATGGCTGTCCAACGGTCGGGCCGGTCGACTCTGGTACGCCACAGTCACCCCGGAGTTCCACCGGCGATGGGGCTCGGTCAACACCGAGAACGGACTCTGGCACGACGGCGGCCGCCCACCCGGCGATCCGGAAACGGACCTGGCCTGCACGGTGCGCTGCCGCGGGTCATTGCTCGGCCGGAAGTTCGCCGCGCTGGCCGCGCACACCACCCAGACCGCGACGCTGATCGGGCGGATGGGACGGCGGCGGTACCGAATGTGGTGGGCCGACGAGTCATTCGTGGACTCGGCGCTGCGCCGGGACCAGGAGGCGGCGTGATGAATGTCGGAGACAGCGCACGCCGGACCCGGCGGATCCGGAGTCGGGACATCGAAATGTTCGCCTCGATGACCGGCGACCGCAACCCCCTGCACTTCGACGAGGATCTGGCCACCGCGAGCCGCTTCGGCGGCATCGTCGTCCAGGGTGGAGTGACCAGCGGCCTGCTCAACGCCCTCGTCGCGCACGATCTGCCGGGGCCCGGCAGCGTCTTCCTGCGCACCGATTGGTCCTACCGGGCACCGGTCCGCCCTGGTGATGAGATCACCGCCGAAGCAACCGTTCTCGAGGTCCGTGCGGACAAGCCGATCGTCAAGCTGAGCACCACGATTCACAACCAGGACGGGGTCCTCGTGCTCGACGGCACCGCCGTCGTCTGGCGCGATCCGGAGGTGACGGCGGCCTACGATTCCCGAGCTCTCGGCGCAGGTGACGCCGGCTGCTCGGCCACCCCGCCCGAAACGCGGTCAGGCCAGGTCAGGAGGGCCTGACGTTCTGATTGAACCGGAAGAGGTTGGTGGGGTCGAACCGCCGCTTCAGCGCCGCGAGGCGGTTCAGATTCGGGCCGAAGGTGGCCCGCACCGTCCGGTCATGGTCCTCGTAGAATCCGGGGAAGTTGGAGTACTCGGCCCCGGTCGCCCATGGCTCGAGCTCGCGGTGGACGCGGCGGCCCCACTCCACCGCCTTCTCGTCGTCGGCGGCGTCGATCCAGTTGCTCTCGATGCCGACCATGATTGCTGCGGAGCGATCACCGAATGCGCTGGCGTCCGGTGCCCTCCTGGCGAGTTCACCACCCAGCTGCCACAGGTCGATGGTGGAGTGCGGCGACGGAGTGGCCTCGTTCAGCGCCACCATCGCGTCGATGGCCTCGTCGTCGAGCGCCCTGAGGTACTGGGACTTCCAGTAGTAGCGCATCTCATGCGCGGGATAGTCCTCGTCGAAGAACTGCTGGACCTCCAGATAGGGCATGGTGCCGGACAGGTCGGCGATCGGATTGCCCGCGTCGCGCAATGACCGCAGCGCCGCTTCGCCGGTGCCCGGGTCGCCGCAGTGCATCGCCAGATACAACGCGATGGGTTTGCCGTGGTGCTCCGCCGGGATCTCGTCCATGGCCGGCGCGTGCCACAGGATCGCGAAGGAGCTGATCTCATCGGGCGCCGACTTCGCCCATTGACCGTAGAACCGCAGCGCATCTGCCGCATCGGCTGCGGCATGGACGACGAAGGCGAAGAACACGTCGGGTCCAACCGGATGGGCACGGAACTCGAAAGAGGTGATGACCCCGAAGTTGCCGCCGCCGCCCTGAAGCCCCCAGAAGAGCTCGGGTTCCCGGTCGGCGTCCGCGGTGACCACTCGGCCGTCGGCCGTCACGACATCCACCGACACGAGGTTGTCGCAGCTCAGCCCGTACTTGCGGCGCAACCAGCCCAGACCACCGCCGAGGGTGAGGCCGGCGATTCCGGTTTCCGTCACGACACCCATCGGCACGGCGAGCCCGAAGAGCTGGGTCTCCCGGTCCAGCTCCCCGATCGTCACCCCGCCCTCGGCGCGGACGGTGCCGGCAGCGGGGTCGACCCGTACCGATCGCATCGACGACAGGTCGACCACCAGGCCGTCGTCGCACACCGCAACCCCCGAGGCGTTGTGGCCACCCGCTCTCACCGCAAGCGGCAGCTGATGGTCGCGGGCGAACGCCACAGCGGCCACGACATCCGCGACACCGGCACAGCGGGCAATCAACGCCGGACGCTTGTCGATCATCCCGTTCCACACCGCCCGCGCTTCGTCGTAACCGGCGCCGGAGCGACCGATCAGCTCCCCGCGCAGGTTCGAGCGCAAAACGTCAACCGAATCCGCATCGACCGAACCAGCCGGATGTGCATCAGTGGCGGAACTCATTTGGTCAGACCTCCGCGGTCCGGTGCCCGTACGTTCGCCCGGGCATGACTCCGCGGCACGTGCGGGCACCATCGGTGGTGAGTTTGTCCCGCCCATAGTGGACGTCGGCATCGAGCCAAGCAAGGACTCCGCCCCGCGGGATCGAACGGTCGGCGGTCGAGGTGTCCCGGGGATGACCGCATCGTTGGGACGGTTGCCAAAGACACCGATGCGCGTCGTCAGGGAATCAAGAAGGCTCAACTGGTCTGCGGCAGGGCCGGTGACGTGCCGGGTTGGGTTCGGGTGGCGGCCCAGCTGGCCAGCAGTTGCAGGGCGTCGGCGGTCGGCGTATCGGGTGCGGCGGTGTAGACGATCATGGTCAGGCCGGGTGCCTGGGCGATGGGCAGCGTGTCGTACATCAGATCCAGCCGCCCGACGACGGGGTGATTGACGGCCTTGCTGCCGCCGAGATGCTGGTGCACGTTGTGCCGAGCCCAACGGGCGCGGAAATCCTCGCTGCGGGTCGAGAGTTCACCGACCAGGTCGTGCAGAGCCTTGTCGTGCGGGTTGCGGCCGGCGAGAGTGCGCAGCATGCCGACGGTGTCGTCCGCGGCCCGGTCCCAGTTCGCCCAGAAGTCGCGGGCCGCCGGATCGAGGAAGGCGAACCGGGCATGGTTCGCCGGCCTTGTCCGGTCCCGGTAGAGAGGGCTGTACAGGGCGCGGCCGAGCGCGTTGGTGGCCAGGATGTCCAGCCGTTCGTTGCGGACCACCGCAGGCGCCCCGGTCATCGCGTCGAGCATGACCTGCACGCTCGCCGGCACGGTATGAACCGCAGGGCGCCGGCGGGCCCGGGTGGGGCGGTTGGCGGCGGCCCGGGCCAGGTCGTACAGGTGGGCGCGTTCGGCCTCGTCCAGCTGCAGGGCGCCGGCCAGTGCGTCGAGCACCTCGTCGGACACCCCGGCCAGGTTGCCTCGCTCGAGACGCACGTAGTAGTCGCTGGACACCCCGGCCAGCATGGCGACCTCTTCCCGGCGCAGACCCGGCACTCTGCGGTGCGCGCCGCCGTACGCGGGCAGTCCGGCCTGCTCCGGGGTGATCTTCGCGCGCCGGGACGACAGGAAGTCACGGATCTCGTCACGGGTGTCCATGACCTCACCGTAGGGCCGTCGTGGACCGGGTGGGAGGTCCTGGTGATGGAGGTACTGCCAGTACCTGTCTCAACAGGATCTTCCCCACCACCCGACCATGCGGTTGCCTGGAAGGCAGCATCAGCCCGGACAGCGCGGCCCGGGAACCCACCGCCCATCCCGAAGGGATCCTCAGTGACCGCGGCCCCATCCACCACCGATACGACCATCGGCCGGCACCGGCCGATGGCCCACCCGACGGCCGTGCTGATGCTGGTCCTCGCCACCTACCTGATGATCATCGTGGACACCTCGGTGGTGATCACCGGATTGCCCGACATTCAGGTCGATCTCGCGCTGACCGCGACCGGCCTGTCCTGGGTGCAGAACGCCTACACCCTGGCGTTCGGCGGCCTACTGCTCCTGGGCGCCCGGGCCGGGGATCTGTACGGGCGGCGTCGGGTCCTGATCGTCGGGCTCGTACTGTTCACCCTGGCCTCGCTGCTGGTCGGAGCCGCACCCTCGGCCGAGGTGCTGATCGGCGCGCGGGCCCTGCAGGGTGTGGGGTCGGCGATCCTCGCCCCATCGACCCTTGCCCTGCTGACCGCGGCCTTCGCCGAGGGACCCGACCGCAGCCGGGCGGTCGCCGCCTACGGATCGGTCGCCGGCATCGGCACCGCGTTCGGTCTCGTGCTCGGCGGGCTGGTCGCCGACCTGTGGTCGTGGCGGGCCGCCTTCATGATCAACCTGCCCATCGGGGCCCTCCTGGTCGTGCTGGCCGTCCGGTACCTGCCCCGGGATTCCGGCCGGCCCGGCCGGCTCGACCTGCCCGGCGCGATCACCTCGACCGCGGCGATGACCGCCCTGGTGTACGGCATCGTCCGGTCCGCCGACACCGGCTGGACCGACCCGGTCACCGTCGCCATCGTCGTCGCCGGCCTCGGCCTGCTGGCCGGGTTCGTGCTGGTGGAACGGACCGTGGCGAACCCACTGATGCCGCTGTCACTGTTCACCGACCGGGTCCGCACCGGCGCCTACCTGGCCCGGTTCTGCTTCATCGGGGCAATGATCACCTACTTCCTGTTCGTGTCCCAGTTCCTGCAGGACGTCCAGGGCTGGACGGCCCTGCAGGCGGGCCTGGCGTTCCTGCCCATGACCATCGTCAACTTCCTGGTCGCCGCCGCGGTCCCCCACCTCACTGCACGGTTCGGCGCCGCCCGGATGATGGTGGCCGGGCTCGTCCTCGGCCTGGCCGGCATGCTCGCCCTGACCACCTTGCAGCCAGACACGAATTTCTGGCTCGGCATCGCGCTGCCGGGCGTGCTGGTCGGCGCCGGGCAGGGCCTGCTGTTCGCCCACCTGACCACCGCCGGGATCGGCGGAGCCCGGGCCCGCGACGCCGGCGCCGCCTCCGGGGTCGTCAACGCCTTCCACCAGCTCGGCGGAGCACTCGGTTTGGGCGTCACGGTTACTCTCGCCGCCGCGGCAGCCGACCGGTCCACCGCCGCCGATCCCGGCACCCGGTTCACCGAACAGGTGACCGCGGCGCTGACCGGGAGCAGCGTGCTGCTGACCATCGCCCTGTTCGTCGTCCTGACCCTTGTCGTCCGACCCCGCAGGCAATCGGTCACCACCTGACCGAGCCCACGAAGAACGGAGAAACCATGGAGATCAGCCCGCTACCGGCCACCCAATCCGGACCAGCCGAATGGTTCACCGGCCAAGTCTGGTTCGACGTGCTGGCCGCCCCACCCGCACCGTCCCGGCTACGGGTCAACGCGGTTCGCTTCGCGCCCGGCGCGCACACCAACTGGCACCGGCACGCCGCCGGCCAGACCTTGCACGTCACCGAGGGTGTCGCCCGGGTCGGCACTCGCGACGGGCGCGTGGTCGACCTGCGCCCCGGCCAGACGATTTGGACACCGCCGGGTGAATGGCACTGGCACGGCGCCACTCCCGACCGGTTCATGACGCACCTGGCCATGTGGGAGATCGGCGACGGAACCTTCCCCGACACCGAATGGGCCGAACCGGTCACCGACGAGCAGTACAACGCCTGAGCCTCGCCAGTCCCTGAGCCCGGGTCCATCGAACCGGGCGTTCAGCACCAATGAACGGATGACGCGATGACCGGCTGGGATGCGCGCGACGCCCACTCCCTGGCGGGCCCACAAGAGGTGCAGGTGGTCACCCGCCGGCAAGGTGGGACGCTGCGGCGCGCCGAATGCGTGCCTCCTCGCGCGAACCGCGCCAGCTCGAACGGACCCGCGGTCGGAGCCGCGGAACATCCGGTCGCCCCAGACGACCCGAAGTTCCGCAGCGGAACCAGCCTGACGCCCGCGGTCGCGATGGGATATTGCTCCAGCGCGACTTCGCTCCCCGCAGGTCTACCTCAGGGAGCAGGGCCTGTCCCGCGGCCCTGCCCGGCCGGCACAGCGCCGATAATCATCTGCGTCAGGTCGGCGCAGTGCACCTTCGCCGGTGCCACCGGGCAACGGCATGGTCAGATCGGGCCGCCGCTGCCGACCCGGGTCTGCCACTTGTCGACGTGCTTGAGCAAGGTGCGTGCGAGCTTGTCTGCCTTCGGCGCGATCTGCGTGGTCGGCCCGACCAGCGTCACCTCGGCGACCACCTCCCCCGCCCGGTTGCGCACCGTGGTGGCGATCGCCGAACGGGCGCCGCCGTGCAGGACGTTACGGGCGACCCGGGTCCGCCGGATCTCGTCGAAATCGGCCAGGAACTGCTCGATCAACGGAGTGTCCGCCGCCGGCCGCCGCCGCAGGAACGCGACCCGTTCCTGCTCCGACATCGCCGCCAGCAGCGCCTTGCCCCCCGCGGTCTCCAACAACGACCGCCGGATGTTCGTCCGCGCGGCGAAACCGGCTAGGGTGTCCGAGCCCGCCTCCGCGACATAGATGAGGTGATCACCGGCGCGTACGCCCAGGAACACGGTGACCCCGGTGGCCTCCTGCAGCGCGCCGAGGTCCGAATCGGTGACCAGGCCGGCGCGGATGTGACCGGTCGCCAGGGTCAACCCGTAGACCGCCGGCCCCAGGTAGAACTTGTGGTTGTCCTCGTACAACCAACCCGCGGCCAGCAGACCCCTGATGAAACCGTGCACCGAACTCTTCGGGGCGTCCAGCGCCCGCGCGAGTTCGGCGAAGGTCATCCCCGGGTTGTAGACGACCTCCTCCAGGATCTGGGTCACCCGGTCGATCGTGCGGTGATTCTGCGGTGCCCTTTCGACCGCCTCACCACTCATCTGCGCCACGGCATCATTTAACTCCATCGGCCCGACGGGTCACTCCATCGGCCCGACCCGCCGGCCCCGACGCATACAGCCGGGGCGGATCAGTCGCGGGGCCTGAGCCTTGATCCGATCCACCGCCTCGTTGAAACCGACCGGCGTGCCGCTGGGACCCGCCAGCTTGTCGATCCGCATTTCGTCGATGGGCCGACCGACCACCACGGTGGGCACGACTTCCGCGAACCGCTGCTGGTTGTCCAGCGACGTGGGATCCCCGGCGTTCGGCGTGACCCCGACACCGGCGACGGTGCGGCCGGCCAGGGTGATCGTGACCTCGATGGCCGAGGGCAGCCGCCGTACCGACCGGTGGCGATGTAGACCCCGTCTGCATGCCGCCACGCTTGGCCGGTGTTGCCTGGTCGGCACTCGACGCCGGCATCATGCCACTGGGTGGCTGTCGTCGGCGCTGTCGTCGGCGCCGTCGGGTGCCCCATGATGTCGTGGTGCTGATCACCATCATTGCCTTCCGCAAAAATCGGCCTACGCGGCGGCGTCGCGCCGGCCCGCAGGTAAATCCCAGAACTGCTGCCCGGACATCCCCGAAGCGTGATACTCGTTCGGCACGGCGGCCCTTGATACCTCCAACCCATCCCGGCTTGCCATATCGGCAACAGGCGTTGCTGGTTCGCCTGTCCGATTGACATCATCGGGTCAAGACGAACGGGGAGGTCGATCGATGACGCACGGGTTCGACAAGGAGTATTGGGAGCAGCACTGGCGGCGGGGCAGCCCCGACGGCGCCGGCTCCATGGGCGCCAACACTGCAAACCCGTACCTTGCCCGTGAGACCGGCGACCTGGTGCCGGGCACGGCGCTGGACGCGGGGTGCGGTTCCGGCGGCGAGGCGATCTGGCTCGCCGCGCAGGGATGGCACGTGACCGCCGCCGACATCTCGTCCGCGGCACTGGCTCGTGCCGCCGAGCGTGCGACGGCGAGCGGCGCCGGCGCGCGCCTGCAGTGGATCGAGGCGGACCTGAGCGCCTGGCACCCGAGCGCGCGGTTCGACCTGGTCATGACGCACTACGCACACCCGGCGATGCCGCAGCTCGAGTTCTACGACCGGATCGCCGAATGGGTGGCACCCGGTGGCACGTTGCTGATCGTCGGCCACCTCCACACGCACGGCGGCACCGTCGGCCAGGGTCATGCTCGGAGCCAGGGGCACGACCACGGGTCCGAGCCTCATCCGCCCGCTGAAGCGTCGGTCACCGCTGCAGCCATCACCGCGCGTCTGGACGAGACGGCCTGGCAGGTGGTCACCGCCGAGGAGTGCGACCGGACCCTCGGTGGAGAGGTTCCCCTCCACGATGTCGTCGTGCGCGCCACCCGACGGAACTAGGTCGAGCACCCGAGCAGGATGAAGGGGTGGCGAAGATCGAGATACGGCCTGCCGGTGCTGCCGAGTCCGAGGCCGTCGCCGGGTTGCGGTGGCGCTGGGCGGCCGAACGTGATGGCTTATCCGGCGCCGGCCGCGACGAGTTCGTGCGCAGGTTTGCCGCGTGGACGCGGGAGAACGCGGCCACGCACCGGTGCCTGGTCCTGATGTGCGAGGACCGGGTGATCGGGATGGCGTTTCTCGCGATCACTGCGCGGGTGCCGACACCGGCGGCGTTCTCGAGGGCTTCCGGTGATGTGCAGTGCGTGTATGTGGTGCCGGAGGCCCGCGACGGCGGACTCGGCGGCCTACTGATCGACGCGATCCTGCGCCTCGCGGCGGAACTTGAGCTCGAGCGGGTCACCGTGCATTCGTCGGAGCGTGCCGTGACCGCCTACGAACGAAAGGGGTTTGCGGTGTCAGCGAGACTGCTGCAGACCGAAGCCCGGCCTGGGTGCCGGACCGGCTGACGGTCTCGGGGGCTCGAGCAGCAACGAACGGCCAGTGGTGGTAACGAGGCCGCGGGGAGCGCGCTATCGCCACTGGCAGTCCGATGCAGAGCGTCGATCAGGCAGGCTGATCCGGTAGGAGGTCGGCGAGCGCGGTCCGCACGGCGGCGGCGACTCCTGCGAACGCGGGCCGCTCCAGCGCCGGGATCTTCGATGTGGTCGCCGGGTCCTCGAACAGCAGCACCCGCCTCGGCGGGGTGGAAGCCCCTCGGCGACGCCCTCGGTCCGGACGAGGAGGCCGGCCTCGGTGAGAATGTGCCGCTGGCGCAGCAGCGACTCGGTCGCAGTGGACACGCGGGAGCAGACGATCTGCATCGGGCCTCCCGGGGGAGTGTCGGAACCCCACTTCTACCTGTCGGGAGATCCTGTCGGCAGTTCGTGCCCGGAAACGACCGCCCGGGGCGGTAGAGCCACACCCAAATCAGTTGGGTGCGGCTCTTCTGGAGTGACAGTCACACCCGCACAGGTCCAGCGGTGACATCGCGTTCACCTCGGCAAAGGGCGAGGATTTGCCGCGCTTCTCGCTGACCCGGGCCATCCGGTCCGGTCGAGTGAACCGTCATTGCGCAGCTGGACCGATCTGTGCGCAACCACGGTTCACGCGACACGCCGGCACCGGCTGCCGTG
>JBIOVW010000749.1:0-2007 GCA_044867945.1 Nakamurella sp.
CCGCCTGATCGGCGATACTTGCGTCATGGGCGGCTGCTGCGAAACCCCCGGGTATGCCGGTGTGTTCGGCACGCGGTTCTCCCGGCACCTGGCCCGGCGCTACCGCAAGCGGGGCCTGGACCGGACCGCCGCGCGGATGGTGGCCTTCCTCACCGAGCACGGTGTCGAGGGCGCCAGCGTTCTGGAGATCGGCGGTGGCGTCGGGGACCTGCAGCTCGAACTGCTGCGTAGCGGCGCGGCTCGCGCGACGAACCTGGAGCTGGTCGACTCCTACGACGCCGACGCGCGCGCGCTCGCCGCAGGCGCCGGCCTCGCCGACTGGGTGACCCGCCGACGGCTCGACGTGGCCGCCACGCCCGACGCGGTCGAGCCGCACGACATCGTCGTGTTGCACCGGGTCGTGTGCTGCTACCCGGACTACGAACGCCTGCTCGGCGCTGCCGCGGATCATGCGGACCGGTTGCTGGTCTTCAGCCACCCGCGTCGCACCCTCGCCGTGCGCGCCGTCTTTGCCGCGGAGAACCTCGCGTTCCGCCTCCGACGCTCCGCGTTCCGCACCTTCGTCCACGACCCGCAGGCGTTGACCGCCGCGGCCGAACGGGGCGGCCTGCGCACGGCATACCGGCATCGCGGCCTGGCCTGGCACGTGGTCGGGCTCACCGCAGCCGCCGAGGCGTCCTAGGGTCGCGCAGTGCAGGTGCTGATCGTCGACGGCGCGAACGTCGTCGGTGCTCGTCCCGACGGCTGGTGGCGCGACCGGGCCGGGGCCGCCCGCCGGCTGCACGAGCGGCTGTCCGCCGCCGCCCTGCCCCACGACGAGGTCGTCCTGGTGCTCGAGGGCAGGGCCAAGGACGGCCCGTCGGCCGGCCGGCAGGGCGGCGTCCGGACGGTTCATGCACCCGGCTCCGGCGACGACGCCGTCGTCGCCGAGGTGGCCCGGCAGGTGCAGGCGGATGCCGAGGCGATCGTCGTCGTCGTCACTGCCGACCGCGGGCTGCGGGAGCGCGTGGCGGCGGCCGGCGGCCGCTGCGCGAGCCCGGGGTGGCTGCTCCGGATCATCGGGTGACCCTGGGCCCGCGACCGGCGAACGGGGGTCGGGTCAGGGCCGTACCCGATGTGCCGGGCCGGGGGCACGGCGCACAGTAGGAAGCAGGCAGCCGCCTGTGTCCTCGACCCGAAGGGAACGCAACGACCATGAACGACATCCACCGGTCCTTCGCCCGAGGCGGTCTGGTCCGGCCCCGGCAGGGCCGGGTGGTGGGCGGCGTGTGCGCCGGCCTCGGCCACCGCTTCGGCATCTCACCAGGGCTCGCGCGCGTGCTCTTCGTGGTGATCCTCCTGCTGCTTCCCGGCAGCCAGATCATCGTCTACCCGATCCTGTGGATCCTCATGCCCTCGGAGGAGTCGGTGAGCGCCGGGTGGCCCGACCCGCCGCCCACCTACCGCTGATACCCGCGGCCGGCATACCGTGAAGCCCGAGCGGAACACCCCCGGCCGCCCGGCCGTGTTCCTGCACGGGCTCGAGTCATCCAGCCGGGGATTCAAGGGACGCTGGCTGGCCGAACACTTCCCAGCGGTGCGGATGCGCGACCACCACGGCGACCTGAGCGAGCGTCTGGACCAGCTGACCGACCAGGTCGCCGGGCTGGACGATCTGATCCTCATCGGTTCCAGCTTCGGCGGCCTCATGGCGCTCGCCTTCGCGGCCCGTCATCCGGCCCGCTGCCGCAGGCTGGTCCTGCTCGCCCCGGCACTGAACTTCCCCGAACACCGGCACCCCGCCGAGACACTCGACGTGGCGGCCTTCCTCGTGATCGGCGCCCAGGACACGGTGTGCCCCCCCGATGTGGTCCTGCCGATCGCCCGGGCGTGCTTGCGGGACGTGCAGATCCGGGTGGTGGACGACGACCATCTGCTGCGCCGGACCGTTCCGGTGCTGGACTGGGCCCGATTGCTCGGTTGACCGCGGTCGCCGGTCTGCGCGGAGACTGGGCCCGTGGCATACGA